>JABEVA010000020.1 GCA_013044065.1 Phycisphaerae bacterium | reverse complement strand
GCGGCCCCTTCCGCCACCGGATGGGGGTCCAAACGCAATTTGCCGGGCCAACGCAAATTACTCTGGAGCAATTCCACGGCCATGGCTGCTACCGGCGCCTCTGGATCCTCCAGCAGGGCGTTGACGATTTGAATTTGCGCCGCTGCGGGAAGTTTTAACGATGCCCCCTCCACCGCCGCTTCCGGCCCGGCGGGTGGACTTGGGCGCATTTTGGCGGACGCTTCCTTGGCCGCCATGGAACCGGAGGCTTTGGAAGCATGGCCCGGCACCGATGGGCCGCGCTTGCTTTTAAAGCGAAACCCAGTGGCACTGGCGGTCGCTGGCGGCTGGCCATTGGCCAACGGAGCCTTGTCGGGACGTGCATGCACGAGCCTCTTGCCACGAGGTGTCGCGGCGGGATTCGCCGCTTGCTCTTTCAGGGATGGCTCATCAACTTTTGACACTGGATTACCTCTCTCTGGCCTGGCCGGTCAATAACGCATACCTGAAACCGGCACAGAGATATTATAGCAAATGTTCCGGCCTGATGTTTTTTTTCAAAGCTCTCCAAAATGGGCCACACTCGCACTCCATTGGAAGTCACAGCTTTGGGCCATCAGCTTGGTTATAGGGCCTGCCGATAAACCACACGCCTGGTGGCAAACGACAACACGGCATGGCGAGAGGCTCATGATGGACCCGGCTCAAAACTGACCAACTTCAGGAATACAGAGTCTAACCGGAACTGGCTTTTCTTGCAAGAAAATGCGGCGGACCGGTCATTTTGGCATTCTGCAATGTCTCCTTTGCGTACCGACCGTAAAACGGTTCCTCAATCATTTTCGGCAGAATGTAAAAGAGCGGATCAAGAAAACCGCCGCAGCCGGAAGGGCAGGATTTACAATTGCGGGTGCGGCACGATCGGCATCGTGGGCGCTTAACCAAATGCGTCAAATGGTGGATAATAGCCGCTGGCTTGTTTTGGACAGATTTTATGACAGACCCAACGAACCGCCCCGTAGATCGCCAGGAGTATTTGGGCGATGTCCGTGGCGTGGTGGTGAAGATCGGGACGCAGGCGCTGTGCAACTCCGCTGGAACCATTGATTCTGCCGTCATCCAAGCCCTTACTGCGGACTTGGCGCAACTGGTATCGCATCACCACATTCGGGTAACGCTGGTATCCAGCGGTGCTATAGGTGCGGGCGTGGCGCAGATGGGCTTGTCGGCCCGGCCCAGGGACTTGCCGATGCTGCAAGCCGCCGCAGCCGTTGGGCAAAGCGTGCTGATGAATATCTTTGCATCGGCCTTAGAGCCGTATTCGCTCCATGCCGGCCAAATTCTGGTAAGCCGTGACGACTTTGAAAATCGCCTGCGTTACCTGAATCTGCGCAACTGTATTCACGCTTTGCAGCGGTCGAAGTGCATTCCGATCATCAATGAAAATGATGCCGTAACGGTGGACGAAATCCGTTTCGGGGACAACGATCTTATTGCTGCTCATATCACGAATCTGGTGCAGGCGGATATTTTAGTTCTGCTGTCTGTGGTGGATGGTTTGCTTAATGCGCAAGGTCAGGTGCAAACCATAGTGCGAGCCATGGATGACGGCGTGGCCGCCATGGTCCGTCCGGAAAAATCGATGCGTGGGTCCGGCGGCATGAACAGCAAGCTGGTGGCGGCGGGTACGGTAAAAACCGCCGGCGTTCCGGTGATTATCGCGAATGGAAAAATACCCGGTATTGTGCAAAAACTGTTAAATGGCCAAGACATGGGTACTCTTATTCTGCCTGATGAACGCCGACTTTCTGCGCGCAGCCGCTGGATTGGCCTCACCGCCCGCCCCCGCGGTACACTGGTGGTGGATGCAGGAGCGGCCGCCGCACTCAACAAGAATAAATCCTTGCTCGCCAGCGGCATTGTGGCGGCCAACGGCACCTTTGCCAGGGGCGATCCGGTGGCGATCACTGATGTCGATGGCCGGGTGTTGGCCCACGGTCTGTGCAATTACAGTCGCGAAGATGTGGATAAAATTCGCGGCCACAAGACACGCGAATTTGAGACCTTGCTGCGAAGCGAGACCTTTTATGACGAAGTCGTGCACCGCGACGATTTGGTGCTTCGTGGCTGACACGGCCTGGAATCCATCGTTTGTCGGCGGCAATTGTTTATAAGACCACAAAATTTAAGTTTCAATCGAAAACTCGCGGCCTCTTTGGCAACGTATAATGAGCACAGAAGGCCCGGGTGATGTGGTGAATGCAATGCCAGGAAATTCAGCCCAAGCCATTGCCGAAGCGCAGCCCGTACCGCGCAGCGCCGGGGAGGCTTTGCGCATGCATGGCGCCTGGCTAAGGGCCGTGGCGGTGGCCAGGCTGCGCAGTTACGAGGGGGCCGAGGATGTCATGCAGGAGGTTGCGGCGGCGGCAGTGCGAAACTGGGCCACATTGGAATCCTTGGAACGGGCCAAGCCGTGGCTTTATCGGCTTACAGTTCGCGCCGCACTTATGCATCGGCGCACCTTGGGCCGCGCTCGGCGGCGCGTGCAGGAAGCGGCGGACTTGGCAAGGGCTCGACAGGGCGCAATACCTGGTGCCCTCAAGGCTGACCCGCTTGATGCTCTGCTGGCCAGCGAACGGGTTGGCTACCTGCGACAGGCCATGGCCAAGCTCCCCGCCCGCGATGTGGAATTGTTGCTGATGAAGCATGTGGATGATTGTTCTTACAAAGATATCGCGGCCCGACTGGGCGTGACCACCGCGGTAGTGGAGATGAGGCTTTTTCGCACCCGCCAGAAGTTGCGCCGCCTGATGGAAGAATCTTACGGATAAATGATGGAAGCACGAATTTGCTGGAGCAAAAACGTCTGGAGAAAATAGCCATGAAATCAATGACCCCTCAAGCTGCTGCCCACCTTAGTGAAACGGAACGTCTGGACGCTGAACTGGACCTGCTCGTTGATGCGGAATTGCCGGAAGAGCGACGCCGTACGCTTTTACAGCAGATTGCTGCCGGCCGCGACGGCTGGAAAATGTTGGCCATCCGGTTTTTACAGCGCCAAGTTGAATGGCAGGCCGTTGGCAACCTTTTGCATGCCCCGGCGGCCGGTTCCTCGCGACGTCCATCGGCCTTGGTTAAACCCCAAGGTTATGCCAAACTCGGATCGACGATGAAGCTGGCCGCATCAATCGTGCTTACTGCCGGACTTTTCGGTCTCGGCGGGGCCTATCTTGGCCGGCAGACGGCTATGTCGGCTGGCGCAGGGGAGAAGACAATTGCTGTGCGAACCCCGCCAGGCTCCCAGGCTCCCGGACCAAAGGTGATGGTGTCAGCGCCGGGCCGCAGGTCACTTGCCAATGGCTTTCCGCTGCCGGTGGGTGTGCCTGTGGTCGATGGGCACAAGGTTCCCTTTGATTATCCGTTCGCTGGATTCAGCGGGCCTGCGGCTTCCGGTCGTGTGGTCATTGTGCCCGAAGGACACAATCAGGCGGTGGCGTTTCCGGTACAGGAAGTTGCCGCGGAAAAGGTTTATTAAGGACAGAGGTGTTTTGCCTCTTGCATGGTCATGTTGATGCGGCCTTTAACATTTGGGTTGGCCAAAACTCAGGCTTTGCTGGGTGCTGCAGTGATTGGCCTGGCCATGCCGTCGAGCCTGGCCGCTGTTGCGACGCCTTCCAGCGTTGTGCAACCGACCATGGTGAATCTCCCAAGAACCTCCCGGACCACGCCGGTGGCGCATCGGCCGCGTTGGATCGGCGTGATGGTGCAAGCCATTCCGCCGGTGTTTAGCCGGTTGCTGGGCCTTAAACCAGACCAGGGATTGCTGGTAACGCAGGTGGTTCGGGGCAGCCCCGCGCAACGGGCAGAACTGCACGCCGGTGATTTACTCATACGTATCGATGGGGTACCTTTGCTCAACGAAAAGCAACTGGTGGTCGCGGTGAATCAGCGGGAGCCGGCCGGAAAGAATTCTCTCTTGAAATCCCCCCGGCCACAAGTTCCCTTGTGCCGGCTCACCTTGATCCGAAATGGGCACAGCAAAACCATCACCGTCAGACCCCAGTATCGTCCGGCCCACGTGATGTTGCTGCCCAATGGCCGACTGGTCATTGCCCGCCATAAACCCAAGGGCCCTGGCAACGCTGCGCCGCTGGCACCGACACCCCGGGTGGCGTTTGGTCCTGGGGTGGTGATTCACTTTGGTCCGGTGGACCGCCGCGGACCTGCCGGCCCGCAGTGGACTCATGCGGTCATGGTTCGCCAATGGATTGATCCACGCGGTTTTCGCCATGTTCTCATGATTTTTCAAGGAAAAAACTACCCCCTGCGCCCACAGGCTATCAGTTCCTTACCAGTTGAGATTCAACCGCTGGCACGTCTGATTGTAGAGCGCAACCGCCGCCTGAAAGAGAGCCTCACCCCCGCTCGTATTGCCGCGTACATCGTTAGTATCCAACAACGCCTGAAAATACTTTCTGATCAACAAGCCATTCTCTGGCGCCAGCTTCAGTGGCTAAAGCGACAACGTTCCCGTACGCCGATAAGGTCCACCACACGACCATAATCGGCCCATTGGGCGCGTCAGCTTGGTCTACTTCAAGTCCGGCCGGTATGCCTGCCCTGCCCGCAAGCATGGTTTGTGTTTCGGCGGTACAATCCAGTGGCTTTCGCTGAAGACGCGGCTCCGAACCAGATACTCGGTCCTGCGGTTCAGCATCGAATACGGAGTCGGCCGTCCATGTCTGAACCTTACCTCACCGCGAACCTGCCGGGAATCGGCGGGCGCATTAAAGATCAGCCGGAGGATTTTCGCGTGGAGGAACTGCCCTTATACAAGGTCGATGGCGTGGGTGAACATTGCTGGTTCACCATCGAAAAAAATGGCATCACCACGTACCAGGCCCTGAATCTTCTGGCTAAGGCTCTCGGCCGAAGGACGGTGGACTTTGGCTATGCGGGACTCAAGGACGCCCGAGCGATTATTCGACAGCAGATTTCCATCGAACGGGAGCCATCGGATCGCATTCGGGCCTTGACCTTTGCCAACCTTCGTATCGTAGAAGTTACACGGCATCGCAACAAGTTAAAAATAGGTCACTTAGCCGGCAACCGCTTCCGCGTGCGGATTCGCCATGAGGACTGGACCAAAGCGGGAGGTTCCCCGGATCAAGCTTTGGCCAATGCCCGCGCCGTGGTTGCGATCCTGCAGCGTACCGGAGTGCCAAACTTTTTTGGACCACAGCGCTTCGGCATGCGCAAGGATAATCATTTGCTGGGCTTGGCTTTGCTTCGCGGCCAAAGCCAGGCGTTTCTGGACCGGTGGCTGGGCGACCCTGATCCAGAGGTGGATCATGGGCAGGTTCTGCTGGCCAGGCGGCATTATGCCGGCGGACGGTTGGATCTGGCCGCGGCTCAATGGCCGGGTCATTTGGAACAGGAGCGTCGTGTCTTGCAGATGCTGGCCCGCTCACCGGCGCAAAAAGACCGGGCTATGCACGCCGTGGATTTACGCCTGCGTCGGCTGCTGGTTTGCGCTCTTCAGGCTTACCTTTTTAATGAAGTGTTGAAGCGCCGGCTGGCACAGATTGCAAACCTCTTGCCCGGTGATCTGGCCTGGAAACATGACAATGGCGCGGTCTTTTCCGTTCCTTCGGACCCGGCCTTACTTGCGGCCGAACAGGCCCGCTGCCAAGCCCACGAAATCTCGCCCTCGGGGCCGATGTTTGGCTATCGCATGAGCGAGCCTGCCGGCGATGCAGGCGAAATGGAAAAGGTGGTGCTGGCCGCAAATGCCCTTACGCCGGAGAGTTTTCACCATCCGCTGGCGGAGAAGGTCAAAGGTGGCCGCAGAGCCATGCGATTTTTCCCCAGCGATCTGACCGTTTTGCGCAGCGTCGATGACCGGGGCACGTTTATTGAGTTGGCATTCACACTTCCACCGGGCAGCTTCGCCACCGTGCTGCTGGCTGAAATCATGAAGACAGATGTTGCGGTGGATTAGCGCGGGCGAAAGTCGCTACCGCGAGCAATAGTCGATGGCCCGGGCGATTTGCGAGCGAAGTTCGCTGCGGGGCACGATGCGATCCACAAAACCCTTCTGCAGAAGAAATTCCGCCCGCTGGAAGCCTTCCGGCAATTCAGTGCGAATGGTGTTGGCGATGGTGCGTGGACCGGCAAAACCAATCATGGCTTTGGGTTCGGCAAAGATCAGGTCACCAAGCATGGCGAAACTCGCTGTAGTTCCTCCGGTGGTGGGATCCGCCAAAACGCTGATAAACAAACCGCCTCGTTGGTGCAGTCGCGACAAGGCCGACGAGGTCTTGGCCATTTGCATCAGGCTGATGGTGCTTTCCTGCATCCTGGCCCCGCCGGAACAGGAAATAATCACCAGCGGCAAATGTTCCTGGGTGGCCCGTTCAATAGCCCGGGTAATTTTTTCCCCCACCACCGCTCCCATGGAACCGGCAAGAAAGTCAAAATCCATTACCGCCAGAATGACCGGACGTCCCTTGACAAATCCACATCCGGAGATAAGGGCATCCTTAGACTTGCCGCCCTTGGAAGCATCTGCCAACTGCTGACGGTACGACTTGCGGGCCGTGAATTCAATGGGGTCGCAGGAAACCAAATTCGGGTCCATTTCCTCGAAAGCTCCGGCATCCACCGTCAGTGCAATGCGTGTCCGGGCGGACAGGCGAAAGTGGTGGTCGCAGTTCGGACATGTGTGCAGTGCCTGTTCCATGTCCTTGCGATAGATAATCTGCGTGCAAGTGGGGCAGCGCAGCCACAAGCCATCCGGAACGTCCACATTTTTCCGAGGCTGACTGGCGTGCATTGTCGCGAGTTGGGGCGAGCCTGGGTGGATACTATTTACTTGTGTCATTGCAGATCCCTTGCCTTTGACGCCGCCGACTACTCTGTGGGGCACCTCCAGTTGGGTTTCAGGACCACCAAGCCTGAAAATCCGAACCGGACTTTATCCGATCGGCCCAGAGGGCCGCGTCTGCTCCACGCGGCACATTTCGAGGGTAATTATAAGCGATAGGCCCGTGGCCAACAAGCTAAGACAGTCCTGAAAACACCCAGGATTCCTGCTCGTGGAAAGATGCCGCCCATGGGCCGGCGGATGCCGATAGCCCAGCGTTACGATCCGG
>JABEVA010000186.1 GCA_013044065.1 Phycisphaerae bacterium | reverse complement strand
CGACGGCGACCGGGCCGGTGATCACGGCATGGGGGTGAATTTCTGACCGCGACTCAATGATGATCGGCCCCTGGCGGGCATCAAGCACCGCCCCGGGATAAATGGTGACCTCCTTTTCGATGCACATATTTTCCGGGGCCAGCAGGTGCGCACCGGGCATGGGCACGGAAGCGATGCCGGGGGTGCGGCGGGAAAAATCGTCGCGCAGGGCCGGGCCATTGTGCGTTATCAGATCCCATGGATACTCAATCAAATTCGCCTCCGCCGCCGACACCCGCACGTGGGGCAGCATATCGGTGAGGGTTTTGGTCCGCACGATATTGCGCATATCCAGTTTGGCCAGATTTTTCGGGGAAAGATGCATCCAGGCAATATCATGGCCGACCAGGCCCGCGGTATCCGGCGGTGGTTCGGAAAATGGTTTGTTCATGAGCCAACGGCCGCTGATGAAAATTGCCCCGTGTTTGTTACGCAATGGCCCGTTGACCCGCAATTTGATCGCGGCGCGTACGCGCGGGGCCATGGTGTCGCGCACTACGACCCCATCAATGGGTCGTTGAATAAAAAGCATCATGCGGTCGAGCAGATCGCCAGCACCGCAGCGCAGCAGGAACGGCGGCCGGTAATAGGTCAGGGGATAGAACAGATCGACTTTGGTATCTTCAAGAATCACAATAGGAGTCATGCCGATTCCCCTGTGGGCGCTGGTCAGTTGGTCAGGAGCCGGACGCTTACCATGGTTGGTCTTGTAGCCATGGCCGACCAACGACCCGACACCTCGCTTATCGGGCGAAATCGGAAGGAAAATTAAAAAAAGGCCTCCGCCGCAATGCCGTGAGTCGGTAAAGTTCGAACCCTTTTTACAAGGGCGGATGCGCAATACGCCGTTTCCGGACTTCCACAACTGTTTTAACCAAGGTCAAAACCAGGCTTGTCCTTCAAACCGCCATTCGCGGATCCTTTGTAATGTTCATCGGTCCGAAGCAATAAAGCCGACCTAACACGAACATGGCAGAGGGCAAATCACTTGTACCAAAGGTGAAATGGAAAAGCAAGGAGCTTTAGCGTCAGGCCTGGTGATACAACCGGTGGCGGATGATATACCGGGCAACTGGCTCGGGAACCAGGTACTCAATGGACAAACCCCGGCGCACCCGGTCGCGGATGGCGGTGGAGGAAATATCGAGGCGCGGCGCAGCAATCACCCCGGAAAGCACCTTGCGCCAGGTGCGGGCCGACACACCGGCCGGCCGCGAAATTTTGCCGCGGGCCTGATCTCCGCGCGGCAGCACCATCACATCCACGCGGGCCAATAAGTCGTTGACGCGATGCCAGGTACCTAGCCCGGCAAGTTGATCCCATCCCAACAGCAACACAAATTTCTGGTCCGGGTCCGCCTTTTCCAATACGCCCACGGTATCCCAGGTGTAACTTGGGCCGAGGCGATTGATTTCCACCTTGGAGACCGCAAAGGCCGGTTCCGCTTTAATCGCCAGCGAAATCATGTTAAACCGGTGGCGAGCGTCCGTTATGGGGCGATGGGTTTTGTGCGGCGATACCCGGGCCGGCATGAACAGCACCCCCGCTGCGCCGCACTTTTCCATGGCCGCGCGGGCCACAATCAGATGCCCATGATGAATGGGATCAAAGGATCCACCGAACAAAATGTGCCTGGGCATAAATCCACCTGCTAGGCCGACAAATCAGTATTGCCAGTTCCGCCGACGATACGCTACAGCGCCGGGCCAATGGCGGCCACCGTCCGACGTCTTTGACGCAGCCCCAGCGCCCAAATTGAGAGGAGTGCGGCTTTTGACGACGGCAAAGGTCAGACCATAGTCCCTATTTCAGTTTGCCAGCGCAAGGATATTACAGAAAAATAGCCGATGGTTGCGTGGGAGGCAACCACCGGCCTTCGTGGGGGAGAAGGAAGGAACATCAGCCATGGCCGGGCCACAACAGGCCGACAACCACAGCAACCTTATATACGACACGGATGAGGGAAGGTTTGCGCGTGGGGGAAATCCTTTGGATTGCGGTTTTTAGGCCCTTTCGGCCTCTACTGGCCTTGTTGCTGAGCCAGGGCGGTGAAGATTTCACCCCGTTTTTCGTAATTAGGAAATTGATCGTATGAGGCGCAGCCCGGCGAAAGGACCACGTTTTTAATATCCGCAAAAGCGGGATCGGGTGAAGTGAGCCAAAGTTGGGCTTGCTGGACCGCTGCGGAGAGCGTTTGGGTATAGACCAAGCGATTTTTGGGGAGCAGGTTGGTTTGGGCGGCCAACTCAATGATTTTTGGTCCAGTGGCACCAATGCCCAGCACCCCGGCGGAGCGCGTCGCCAAAGCGGCGGCGAGTTCGGCCAAGTCCAAGTGTTTGTCGTATCCGCCGACGATACAGATAAAGGATTTTTCTGGAAAAGCCTGCAAGGCGGTCAGGGTGGCGGCGGGTGTGGTGGCCTTGGAATCGTTGTACCAGCAGAGAGTGTGGCCGGGGCGAATTACCTTGGTATGCACCAGTTGGAGCCGATGCGGCAGGCCGGAAAATTGCTGTAGTGCGGCAAGGGCGGCGGGCCGCTGATCGGAAAAGCCCAGCACTTCGACCACCGCCAATGCCGCCTGAGCGTTGGATTGATTGTGATCTCCCGGAACCAGCAGCTTAAGTTTTTCGCCCTGGGCCACACGGTAAACCTTGGTGCGCCCCGGGGCGTGTGGCAGCCAGGTGCTGACCATGGCATCGTCTCCATTGAGGATGGCGACATCCGCGGAGGTTTGAAAACGCAGGATGTTTTTTTTGACGGCGGCATAATCGGCCAGGGTGCCGTGGCGATCCAAATGGTTGGGCACCACATTGGTGACCACGGCCACATGGGGCGACCAGCCGATCGCCGGGGTATCTTCGAGCATGAAGCTGGAGAGTTCCAGCACCACGATATCTTGCGCCGAGATGTTCGGGATATCTGTAAGCAGGGAATGGCCGATGTTGCCACCCATCCAACAACGCCGGGGCGGCGTATCGGCGAGGCACGCGGTTAAGGCCCGGCAGATCATGGCGGTGGTGGTGGATTTACCGACACTGCCGGTGATACCCACAATGGGAGCGCAGCAGCGCTGCACAAATAAATTGATTTCAGTGGTGATGGGGATGTCGCGGCGAATTGCGGCCTGCACAAACTCGGCTTTATTTTTATCCACGGCCGGATTGACTACCAGCAGATCGGCCTGCCGCAAAAGGGCCGCGTCGTGCCCGCCCAGAGCAAATTCACAGTCCGTCCCGGTCAGTTGGGCCATGGAATCGGCAAGGTTCGAGGCAGGTTCCATATCGGTTACCACCACGCGGCAGCCCTGCTGGGAAAGCCATCGGCTGACCCCCACACCGCCTCCAAATCGGCCCAGTCCCATGACCACAACGCGCATCTGCGGGCAGACGGTGATGAATGTATCGTTTTTGGTCATCGTTGGTGGGTTTCTGTTGCAAGGACTTAAAGCGGCGGCGGGCTGTCAACGCCTGATGCCCGGCAGGGCCGCGGCGATCTCGCGTCGTGTATCGAGCAGCTATTGAAGCACAGCCTGGGACCACTGCCGGCCGGAAAAGCCGGCATATTTTTTATCCTGATAGGCAAAAATAATCGAGCGGCTGGCGGAAATCACGGCCCCATGTCCGGCGCGGTCGAAGACGTGGGCGCAATCCTGAAGATTGCCGCCCTGAGCCCCGATACCGGGTATCAAAAAAAGAGTGTGCGGCAACGTGCGGCGCAATTGGATGAGCGAATCCCGGGTGGTGGCTCCCACCACCGCGCCGACCGAGCTAAACCCGGAGCTACCGATCAGGCCCTGACCCCAGGAAGCAAT
>JABEVA010000185.1 GCA_013044065.1 Phycisphaerae bacterium | reverse complement strand
GACATGAAAATCCACTTCGATGAGTTCCTGCCCCGGTGGAACTACCGGACCACCCCAGTCGTCACATAAATAGGGAAGTTATTTCGAGCCCATTCCTAAGGAGCGAGCAACGCCGCCAGCGGCCAAAAGAACCAGCCGGAAAGTGTGAAGTTATATTATTGCCCGGTCCCTAAGGTCAGATTGCCGCGACGCTGCAGCCGACGATGGGTGCTACCTTCAACACGACCAGCGAGCACCGGCCCAGCGATGATAATGGCGGATCGCGGCAGAGTGGATATTTTCGCCAGAGCGCATAAAATCGGTGGTGTCAGCATTTTGGAGTATCTTTAATGACTACGTTTACGTTAAAGCAAGTGGGTAATTTTGCCATTGATGTGGAGTACGAGAGTTGGAAATTGCGTATTGATCTGATGCCAGGCCAAGGCGGCAGCGGCACGGGACCCGGTCCCACGGATCTGGTACCCATCGCCTTGGCGGCCTGTGAAATGATGCTGGCCCTGCTGACGGCCAAGAAACACGGTCACCCATTGACGGAGGTGGAAGCCAGCGTTACCAAACAATACTTCAAAGATCCCTCGCGTTTGGGAGATATGCAGGTGGTGCTGAAGAATGTATTGAGTAAACTGCCGCCGGAACTTCATGATCGTGTGCGGGCCGCAGTGGAAACCTGCCCGGTACTGCAAACGCTCAAGCACCCGCCGGCGGTGCAAACACAAATAATGTGAGCTTGCGGTTACACCGCAAACACCCGCAATTCGCGGATACAAAAATGGGGTTGGCTCCAGCCTTGACCGCCGGCCTGGTGATCCAGTTCACAGGTGCTGCCGCCCCATGTGCTCTGATGCACCAGCAGGCGGATTTCGTCGGTGAAGACGGGGCTGAAATCAAATTGAAAAATCCACCGGTCGCTGAAAAATACGTCTACCATGCATCTCACGCTAGGCGTAAATACACCGATGGTTTTGGGATTTTCCCGCACGCGTTTCAGGGTGACCCAACGGCTGCCCTTGAGATATTGCAATTCAAAATCCAGCAGTGTGCCCTGCGATTGCCACGGGGGAGCGCAGAACAGGATCACCCGCCGCATCTTGACCACCTGGGGAATCTTCAATCGCACCCAGATTGGAAATTTACCGATGTTTTCAGACCATGGAGCGCTGGGACCCTGGAAGGACCAGTACCAGTTTTCCAGATGGTTGTCATAAATCTTCTCAATGTCCACCGAGGCTTTAATCGCTGTTTCCGTGCCGGTGGCCGATGCGGCGGCGGTAACGCCTTTTGCCAAGGCCGAATCAGGCCCCCAACGATATGGTATCACGTCGAGTGTCTGGCCGGGCGTAAGCTCCACGAATACCGGCATTTCCGGCACCGCCAGCACGGCCTTTCCTCCAACCACGGGAATATCGCTTTCCACCCCGAAGGCCGATACCACACGCAACTTCCCATTGCCACCGGCCACTTGCAGATGGACTTTTCCTTCGGTATCGCCGGCGGTCATAAAGGTGGCGACGGATTTTCCCCGCCCTTCAAAAAGACTTCCGACGTAAATTTCATTGGCGTAAGAACCGAAGTCAAAGGCCTGGCTGAATTTAGTGCCGAATAATTCCTCCGACCACACTCGCATCAGGGGGGCCGCAGGATTCAGGCTGTGATCGCCGTTTTCCCACCAGGTGGGAAAATCCCAAAAGCCGTGGCTCATGTCATACCAGAGATCATTGTGTTCTTTAGGGATGCCGAACTGTTCATACACCATCATCTGGAGCATGGTCCAACGCCCCTGAAGATGGGGATGATAGGCCCCATAGACCGCGGCAAAAAAGCCCTGCTCGGTCTGCCATTTTTCAATGTTCTCCAGGCCATACTTTTTTAGCATAGCCATCAGGTTGGTCAGAGATTTGCGTTCCAGCCACAAATCGCCATTGCAGCAATTGTAGGCATGGAATGAAAAGGCATCAATATACTTTCCGCCGCCGGCCTTGAAAAAGTCTTCCAGCCACGGATACAGGCTGGGATCAATGGCCACGGTGCCTGGACCGATTACTTTCAGTTCCGGGCTGACACTTTTGACGGTGTTGTAAAAGTCAATCAGTTCATCTTTTACAAAGCCCGCGCCGGTAGCTCCGCCGTTGGGTTCATTGCGTGGTTCCCAGTATTGCACGCGGTCTTTGAAATGCTCCACAATTTGCTTTACCCCACCCAGATGGCCTTTGGTGCCGTTGCCGAACGACATTTCCAGCGGCCTTGGTCGCATCGGATCACCCGGATGCACGTAATACTTTTCATAAAGAGCAATGGTCTGATCGTTGGTTTTAATGGTGGCCGCCGGATTGGTGGCATCGGCTTGAAGGCGGGTAGGCCCCATCGCCGTCACGCCGCGCACCACCGGGTCCGATCCATCCGCGGCATAAGGAGCGTCTTTTCCGGGCTTGGGGAAATGTGGGTTGTTCCGGAAGACGACGAACATGGTGCCGCCCACAATATCGCCCCATTGTTTAGTGACTTTGCCGCCGTAAATATACAGCTTGTACCACCCCGGCGGCTGGGCCTTGAGGGTGATCACCACATCGGCGGGACCCTGATCCACCAGATCCCCATAATAATTACGCACCGCGTAGCTGGTCGCCGCCGGCCCGAGTTTAAATACAATATGCTCGCCCACATAAAAAATGTTGTTGCGAACTGGAGCCATGGGCCGCACCAAATTCGGCGGCAGTTTCCAACTCCAGCCCGGCTTGGGCTTGCCCACCGCCGGCAGCGGATGATGAGATGGCACCCAAGCCGCAGCCCGGGCCCGGCGACGGGGAATACTGACGGTGCCCGCCGCAACAGCGGCCACGGCCATGGTCCCCACAAATTCTCGGCGTGTAGAAGACATCGGATAAAACTCCTTGTATAAACTGGGTAAAAGCCTTTTTGATATCGCACATGCCGCGAGGCGGAAGCGGATTTAAGATCTTGGCAAAACGCCTTTGGCTCATAGCATCGCAGGAACACCATCAGGCCATGTTTTCGACCACCACCATGGTCGCCCCCCCCACCAGATGTTCTGGTTTGCCCAGAGCCACGGCCGCAGGATTGGTTTTGTCTGCGGGCCAGCCGGCTTCGTTGGTGGCCCCTGCTAAATTGAGGTGGTAAAAGCCACCTGTGGCGTTAATACGAGATCGGTGATTGTGGCGGTCCACCAACGTAGCAAATTTAGCCTTGGCGGGAATTGCGATGAGCACCGCACGGCGGCTATCGGCAAAGGCCATGAAAACGCGCTTTCGTGCCGCCGTATTCTGAAATTCAAAAAGGTTGTACCCGGTTCGCCACGTACTGGAATA
The DNA here is from genome assembly GCA_013044065.1 of Phycisphaerae bacterium. Classification (GTDB taxonomy): domain Bacteria; phylum Planctomycetota; class Phycisphaerae; order WQYP01; family WQYP01; genus JABEVA01. The sequence goes on along the minus strand of JABEVA010000185.1, from coordinate 1,883 downwards.
CGGGGAGTTTCCGTGTAGCAACCCCACACCGGCGTGGCCATGAAGCTGCTTGACCAAGGTGGCATTGGCAAACTCCGCCACCAGCACATCGGTCCAAGTGGTCAGCGCTGGCTTGGGGTTGCCAAGCCCACCGTTGGCCGGTCCACCAGCGTACAAGCCCAGACCATTGGAATTATCCAACTGAAAGTGGAAGAGCTTCTGAACCCCCGCCAGCGCCGCCCACGCCCACGATTGCAGCACGTAGTCACAGTATTGATCGGGCGTGCCACCGAAAATGCCGCCGGTATCCGGAAAGCCGGTTTCCGTGAACCATATCGGTTTGGATTGTCGCAGGTAATGGTGAATTAACTTGAGGTCCACCATGGCGTAATCGTAGAGGTCCGTGGCGCGGCTGTAAGAATGCTGATTCATCACGTCAAAGTAATGGTTGTGTCGGGCGGCCCGCGGATCTTTCACCACGGCCTGCAGGTATTGCTCAAAGAAGCAGCTTTTGGCTGGATAGGGTGTGGGCGGTTTAAGATGATGCACCGCCAGATAACCTTCCACAGTGCGATAGCTTAATCCGGCAAACAGAGCCGTGCATTTAGGATCGGCCATTTTGGCCGCGAGATAAAATGCCCGCTGGTAGGGCATAAAGTCCGCACCGTCACCCTTGAAGAAATAATGACCGCCAAGATCCGGCTCGTTCCAACTTTCCCAGCAGTCCACCACATCGCCATAGCGCCGCACAGTTTCGTAGACGAACTGGCCAAACAAATTGCCCGCAGCATTGACGGGGCGCACATGAACGCCACGTTGCAGTCCGGAATTGGGTCCACCCGGCCATCGGGCATAGGCGGGATCGGCCGCCCACGACGGACAGTAACCGAGAATGGGTGAAAATTTTAGATGCGGATATTTCTTCCGAATGGCACGTACTTGTTCCATCCCCTGCCAATTCCACTTGTCCGGATTGGGTTCCGGCGTCGGACGCACCATACCAAAGGACATATCAATACGGCACAGGGGAGCACCCGCTGCGAGCATACATGTAACGTAATGCCTATTGGCCAGGATACTGCCATTGGAACACATGGCCAATGGATAAACATGGCGGCCCGAATGAGCCATACCGTCGCTTCCCACCGCCCGAGACCTCCAAGCAAGAGCGGGGCCCGCGGCCAGTGCCGAAGCCGCCACCAACGACCGCCCGACAAACTTGCGTCGGGTAAGCGAACCTTGATTAGGGACCATGAGTTTTCTCCTTATTTTGCAGCGGTGTGCTCATCTGGCGTACCTGCAGATATTGAACCGGAGCGTAAATTTGAATCTGCCGCAGACACAGCTTGGCCTGATTGCCAGGCCCGCCCCAAGTGCGGCGGATAGCCTCATTAGCCAAGGCATCGGGAGCAAACCCGAAGGTTGAACGCAACACCACCAGACGCAATGCGTTGGTGGTAACTGGAGCAAATGTGTTGAGATAACAGTTGGAGTCTTTGTACCATGTCGCGGCAATGCAATCCGGCGTTCTCACCCATTCACTTGGGGGAAGTGGGGTGCGCACCTGTTGAATGGTAAGCCAGCGACCACCCTTTTTACATTGCAGGTTGTAATCCAGCAAAGCACAGTAGCCGTTATCCGCACGCAAACCGGCCACCACTACTTCGCCGATGGTCTGTGGGGTTGCAAACCGCATGGTCAAATATTGCGGTACGGTCGACAAATCACCCCAGAAAAGCCCCTTGCCGTCGGTATCGCCATACGGACCGCCCGCCATATAGGTATTCCACACGCCATTGTTGAGTGCAGCTCTGACGAACAGCTTTTTGTCGCACCGCCGCGGGAGCGGCGGCAGGTCGGTCCCTGGCGGAAATGGTCGGGGGTTCTGACTGGCCCCCGGGCAG
>JABEVA010000184.1 GCA_013044065.1 Phycisphaerae bacterium | reverse complement strand
GCTCTTTTGTTACGCCTTGGAGGGAGGAGAGTTGCAAGTGGCCTGGTCGGCCACGGAGGCTCATAAAATACGTCCTTAGCTCCGAAGCAGGGCTTCGCTGCGCAACGGGTATCCAACTCCAGACCCAACCCGCCATTCGGTTCGAGCTTCTACCGGCTGGAAGCTCTCTACCTCACAGTCCGCCGCACATCACAATCATAGATATCCTTGCGTAATGGCAAAAAATAAGCCTTTCACCCACTCGTGTGCCCGAAGAGCCAACCCATCACCAACAGTCTGGCCGCGGATCAAACTTGCATGTAGGTTGAAATCTTATGCCCGCGCATATTGAGGTGGGAGGGCAATTGCCCTTTTCGCACCTAATGTCGCAGCCGCCTGAATTGGGAAGTACGGTGCCCGCAACGCCTGCCGGCCCATCAAAACCAGGTCCGCCTTTCCGGTGGCGATAATCTCAGCCGCCTGGTGGGCTTCGGTAATCATGCCGACCGCTGCGGTGAGAATACCACTATCGCGCCGGATGGCGTGTGCAAATGGCACCTGAAAGCCAGGGCCAACCGGAATATGTGCCTGCGGCACCACCGCACCACTGGAGCAATCCACCAGATCCACGTCTGCCGCTTTTAGCGCACGCGCCACCGCTACGGAATCTTCCAGCGTCCAGCCGCCTTCCACCCAATCCACGCAGCTTAGACGCACCGCCAGCGGCAGCCGCTGCGGCCAGACCTGACGAACAGCCGAGACCGTTTCCATCAACATACGTATACAGTTGTTAAAGCTACCACCATAAGCATCTGTGCGCTGGTTCGTCAGCGGCGATAAAAATTCATTGAGCAGATAGCCATGGGCGGCATGAATTTCCAGTAAGTCGTAACCAGCGTTCAAAGCTCGCGCGGCTGCGGCAGCGAAGGCGGATTGAATCGCTTTGATTTCCACAACGGACAATTCATGCGGTACGGGGGCCTGCGGATCAAAGGCAATGGGCGACGGCGCTACCACCGTCCAGCCTCCTTCCGCCGGTGAGAGAGGCTTGCCTGGTTGGGGCACGGAAAACAACCGGGCGGTGGAGGCCTTACGTCCGGCATGGGCCAATTGAAGTCCCGGAGTTCCGCCGTGGGTTTTAATAAAGTGCGTAATACGCCTGAGCGGTTCAATCTGGCCGTCATCCCAAAGTCCGGCGTCTTCCGGACTGATGCGGCCTTCGGGTGTGACCGCTGTAGCCTCCGCCATAATGAGTCCCCACCCGCCTACCGCTCGTGCCCCCAAATGCACCAGATGCCAATCTGTTGCCCGTCCCGCTTGGCTGGAATACATGCACATGGGCGAAACACCCAGGCGATTACGAATGGTAATATCCCGCAATTTCAGTGAATCAAAAAGTTCTGACATATAGGCATCTCCGAAAGCAGCATTGTATAGAGTATAGGCCGTGATCTTTCTGCAAAGCAAGGTGGCTGTGCGAGAGTACTCACCCCTGTGGCATGGCCACGTCACGCTCTTTCATCACGCCTTGCTTTCGGATAGTCTTACTGGTGTTTGCCGGGCGTGTTAATAGGCGATCGGTCGGGAAATTCAAGTTGGCACTGCAGGAGTGAGGCATGGCGTTCATGCGGCTATGGAGACGGCTGCTTTGGAATCAGAAAACAACGTCCGCCCGGCTGGGGTTGCGCGGAGAATCTCTGGTGGCCGCTTATGCCAGGCGCGAATTAAAAATGAAAATCTTGGCCCGTAATGTGCGCTGCCCCGGCGGAGAATTAGACATTGTAGGCTTGCACGATGGAGACTTGGTGTTTGTGGAGGTGCGCACCCGCAGCAGTGATGATAACGGCCCGCCGGAAAAAACAGTCGATCATCGCAAACAGCGGTTTCTGCTGCGATCTGCACGCTGGTATATGGCCCGCCGTCGACTCATGCACCTCAACGCTCGCTTTGACCTGGCGGCTGTGATTTGGCCGCCCCATGCTAAACCCGTAATCCGGTACCACCGGAGTTATTTTTCCGGCTAAAGGCAGGAAGTCGTGTTGGCATTGGTGATAACGCGGCGATGGTGGACGACGCAATGTTTGCACCGTAATAGCGTTAAATTTAAAGCTGGCCTTGCCATCGGTGTGGAAGGTTCGCAAGTCGACGTTGATTGCCCTTGGCGAGGCTAGGAGCTGTCCTGGGGTCGAGGTATGTTTTTGTGACTACGAATTTATCGCCATCAGCAGGCACGCCAGCACCGGTGTCAACCATCCGCGCCGGATCGGGTATTTCCAAGCGGTGGAGAGGCACGTTGCGTGGTGCCATTCTGACTGTTTTGGCCATCGCGTTTATCGGTGGGTCTTTATGGCTGGGCCTGAAGGTTCGATCATGGACGTGGAACTTTTCTGTGCAGCAGCGGTTGTACTTTTGGCCCGATATCCTCAATGCCTGGTATTGGGGTTCCTATACAGTTAACGATGCCCATAGTCGGTGGGGGGCTGCAATACACGAACGTGGTGCCCCCGGCGTTACCTGGTCGGTCTTTTGGCATCGGTTGAGATCTGTCTATCGGCGCGACGAAATGGATGCCGGTCTCCGCGATAATTACGTGCTTGATTACGTGCCCGGAAAAATGGCGATCGTGGCCTTGTGGAACTGGCATGAACGTACGGTTGATCCCACTGCCCGGCATTGGCGGCCGTGGCGAATGCAGCCGCTGTTATGGGTCAATACAATCATCGAGTTTTTCGGTTGTGTGGCGATCTTTCTATTGGTGCGGCATTGGATTAACCGCCGCCGCGAACCACCGCTGGTCCGCCGCTGCTGGACCAGACGTTTGTGGCCTTGGCGCGGGGACCGGGCGGAGCGGTCTCTTGTGGTCTCGGATGCCCGCTCATGTGTGCACCATCAGCCGCTGACGCGGGCGTGGATTCTGGGCTTAATTGCCGCGGCTATTTTCTGGTTTAATCCAGCCGCTATTCAGTCTGCCCACAACTGGGTTCAGTATGATATCTGGATTGTGCCATTTTACATCATGGCGGTTTACCTGGCCTCGCGCGATTGGCTCTTCGCCGCCGGGGTGGTCATTGGCGCGGGGGGATGGCTGAAAGGGCAGCAGTTTTTTGTGGCGGCCATTTTTGTATTCTGGCCGATTTTTGAATGGCGTTTGCTCAAAGCAGTTGAATTTCTAGCCGGTCTCACCTTGACGTTTGGTCTACTGGTATCGCCGTGGATGCTGCAAACCAGAATTGACTGGATATTTTTGGGTGGGGTTCTGGCGGCAACGATATTGGCGGGGGCCTGGATTTTCTATAAAACCAAACTGCCGGCGTTTTATGGCGTCTTGTTCATGCTGCCGGCACTGGTATTGGTGTTGTGGCCGTGGATGAGTGGCCGCACGGCCACGTGCTGGTGGGCCAACGCCCTTCTGGCGGTCTGGCTGTGTGGGGGACCATGGCTGGTGGCACGTCGGCGGGCGTGGTTCTACGCTGCGGTGTCTGTGGCGGCTGGTTTGGCGGTTGCCGCATTGACGTTGCCGGCTGAATTCGGTTGGCTTCGGGTCAGCTACGGCTACGGCACGCACCATTACATGATTCTGTCGTTCCCCGACACCTGTGGTCTGGGCAATATCCTGGAACGCAGTTTTGGCTGGCGGCTTCTTGATCCGGTGTTTACGCTGCATGTGCCCTGGACCGCCTGGCACTGGACCGTGAACATGCGATACTTTTTGTTCGGGTTATACGTAATTACGCTGGTTATGGCGGCCTTGGGTGCGGCCATTCAACGGCGACGCAACGATCCGCGGTTTGTGATCGCGATGATTACGCCCTGGCTCACCTTCTTTGCCCTGGGGCCGCAGATGCACGAACGGTATCTGCTGTGGGGCGCAACCATGCTGGCTTCCGCCGGGATGGTGGTGGATGTGGGCGGTGTGGGGCTGACCCTGCTGGGGATATTGCTGTCGCTGCTCACGGTGATGATGGTGTTGGCAGTGGAGCTTACCGAAAATCACCGATACATGTACTGGTTTTGGCGCATTCGACATCTTGAGCCGGGTCCGGCGTATGCGGTGCTGTTGGCATGTGCTATTTGTCTGTATCTAAGTTTAGCTCCGCGGAAGAAGCGTGCGGCATTGATACCCGTAGGCCCATACTAAAGGACCGGGCGTGAATCGGAAGTCTGCGCATCGTCCTCATTGCCATTCGGAAAAGTGGCCGCTAACGGGTCGTCTTTTGCTGCCAGTGCTGCCGCCGCTTTGCGGAACACCGTCGCGACAAAAGTGGTACTTAGTAATGCATCAAAACGTCCGGCGATTCCGCTGGCGCTGGATCAACCGGGAAATCGGGCGCAATTTTCATCGGGTTCAGACCTTCCACCACGGAGGTAAGCCGGAGGTCACCCACCGGAAAGATTCGGCAAAAGAAAAGACTGGATTGGCTTGGCATTTTAGCTTGCTCCAATATCCGCTATAAAATGCTCTTTTTTTCTGAAGGAAGGCTCCCGTAGACAGCGGTGGATGACATTATCGCCATTGCGGGCGATGGAATAGATCGCAAATTCAGCGAACATATCCGCAATGGCCTCGTTGGCGAAAACGAAAGAACCGCCTCTTAGCAAATCGAGGCCCCGCCCACCTTCTAACATCTCTTAGTGGCTTACCATGCCCATCATGTGTGTATTGAGCTTATTACTTATTTTTCGAAGAGGCACGTAACGCGTCCGCATTTCTTTAAGCTTTTCCGGGGTCTATATGGAAGCCATCACCAAAGTCCTCCAAGTTTTACGCGATGTCCTGTGGAGGCGTGGCTTACTGGCGAAGCTGGCCAATGGTACCAGCCGGCAGCATACGATCAAGCAACTCCGCACCGTGCCCACATGATTGGCCCTGCGGTGCCTCCTGCGCAGGCCAATTCCCAGTCGCAGTTCTGAAACAGAATACTTTGCATTTATCATCCGCAGGTATCGTGCCGGCCGCAGTCCTTCCGGCCACTTGTACCGGACTCCTGCGGCCAACGGCGAAAGCTGGTATAATTATCGGCAAGGAATTGGAGTTGTGCATGCTCGAAAATCCCCTCTTGCCGTTGCATGAGCAGGCTGCAGCGCTGCTGCTGCCGTTTGGCCCGGATATACAAATCGTGGAAAGCTACGGTCCAACGGAGCTGGAATACGCCGCCATCCGTAAATCCGCAGCACTGATGGATTGTCCCCATCGGGCAGTGGTGGAATTGAGCGGCCAAGATCGTCTGACCTTTCTCAACAATCTGTTGACCAATGATCTCAAAGCGCTGGAGCCGGGCCAGGGCTGCTACGCGTATTTGCTTAATACCAAAGGGCGCATTGTTCAGGATATGTATGTTTTGCATCTGGCGGACCGCACGCTGCTGGATCTGGATGCCCGTCTGGCCGCAAGTCTTTGTCGCACTCTGGAGGATTACATCTTTGGTGAAGATGTCAGGATTCTCAACTGTGGAGGAAGTCGGGGCCGGCTAAGCCTGATTGGCCCAACGGCGATGGCGGTGCTGGCGCGCCTGGGGGCGTCGGACCTGGCTGCGATGACAAATCTGGCAATTCGTCCGGTTCAGATTGCGAGCACAAAGGTTTTTGTTTTCCGTAACGATCTTTGCGGCACGAGGCAATATGAAATTGTTGCGCCACGGGCCGATCTGGAATCGCTGTGGCGGACTTTGCAAAATGTCGATGGTTCGCCATCACCGGATCCGGGCCAACCGCGCCCGGTCCGCACCATCGGCTGGTCCGCCTTTAACATAGCCCGGATTGAATCGGGTTCGCTATTTTTCGGGATCGACATCACCGAACAGAACCTGCCCATGGAAACAGGCCCTTGGTATCCGCGGGCGGTAAACCTGAAAAAGGGATGTTATCTGGGGCAGGAGGTGGTGGCACGCATGCACGCGCACAAGAGTGTGGCGCGGGTGTTCACCGGTATGATAGCGCAGGGTCCGGTGCCGCCGGTGGCCGGCGCAGAATTGCTAGATGAGATTTCTCCAGTGGGCATCGTCACCAGCAGTTGCATTTCGCCGATGCTCGGACAGGTTGCCATCGTTATGGGTTATGTCAAGCGGGGTGTGGCCAAGGATGGTCGGTCTCTGACCGCGTACTGCCCCACGGGGCCTACCACGCTCACGCTTCGGGCACTGCCTTTTTGGGTTCCGCCGACCGCGCTGGAGCCGCCGCCGATTGGGCCGCCGTAAAAATACATGTTGCGGAGATATTGTATTATGTCCATTAACATATTAAGCGTCGGTCAGTGCGGTTTCGATCATTCGTCCCTCGCCCGGTTTCTTTCCCGGACGCTGCCAGCCCGTATCGAGGCTGCTGCCACCTCCGCGGAGTGTCTGCAAAAGCTCGCTTTGGGTTCATACAACCTGGTGCTGGTGAACCGCATCATTGATGGCGACGGTTCCTCCGGCATTGATCTAGTCACTCAGTTATGTGCCCATCGCGAATGTCCACCTGTCATGTTGGTGAGCAACCTGCCCGAGGCCCAGGCGGCAGCGGTGGCAGTTGGTGCGGTGGCTGGTTTTGGTAAGTCCAGCATCGGTGATCCGGATGTCGCCCGGCGCTTACAGACATTGTTGCTGCCGGGGCGGGAATCGTCGGCAGGGAGCCAGTTGTGACCAGACGAAATGTTGTGGCGGTGGGTATGCTGTTCTTTTGGCTCTCCGTGGCCCTGCCACCGGCAAGCGCTTACCAACCGGCGGTTATGGATCTCCAACACATCTTGGCCGCCTTTCGCAGGATGCACGGTCTGGCCATGTATTTTATTTGTAAAAAAAGGCTGGCCGTTCTGAAACAGCCGTTTATCAGCGGCGGGTCAATAGCCATGATGCAGCCTGACGGGGTGCGTTTTACCACCCTGTGGCCTTACCGCAGTTGTTTTATCCTGCATGGTAATCGGGTGTACATGCGTACAGAGAATAATCGCCGCTGGCACGTTGGCCAAGGTTCCCGTCAAGAGGTGGTGCGGCGGATGATGCAGGAATTTGCTCGTTGGTCGCTGGGCCGCGCGCAGGATATTTCCCGGGCGTATCATGTTCAGGAAACCGTCGGCCGCGTGGCGGTCCCGCCACCGCCGCAGGCACCGCGTATGCCGCCTCGATCCAAACAAAGACCCTTTCCGAAAAGTCTGCGCCTCTTTACGCTTATTCCCACAAGTCCAACGGTGCGCCATGCCGTTAAATTCATACGCCTGGGCTTTTCTGGAGGTCATCCACAACTGCGCTGGATTGAAATAAAACTGGTGGGTGGTAATAAAAGTTGCTACTGGCTGACCCATATTCGCACAGATCCGCACTTTGTGCCTGATGAATTTCAGCCGAAGGGGCCGCCATGAAATGGGCAGGGCGGCATCTGGAATCTCTTCAAGTGGCCATGAATAGCTGGTATGCCCTGCTGGCGCGGCACCGGCTGATGCTCACTGTTATTTTGCTGCTGATGGCGGTACTGTTTTCCCTGTTGTCCGTGCGTATTCAATGGCAAGCCAGTATCCTGCGTTTTTTTTCCACCAAGAGTTCCGCGGTCCGCGATGTGGCCGCAACATTCCGTAATACAGCACTGGTCAATCGTATCCGGCTGGACGTACACCTGGCCGGGGAGGCATCCCCTGGGCAACTGGCCGCAGCCGTAGCCGCCCTTTCCAATCGGTTCCGTAACATCGGCGATTTTAGCCGGATCTGGACAGGAGCCACTTTGGCCCAACTGATGACCGCACAACAACATCTGCTCCAGTCAGGTCCGGCACTGCTGTCGCGCCGGGAGTTGCATACCGTGGAACAGCGCGCCAATGCCACATTTATCCAAGCACGCTTCGCCACGGTCGCCCGCCGCCTGGCCCAGCCCGGCGGTGAACTGCTCCTGGCTCAAGTCGTCAATGATCCGCTGAATATGCAAGACCTGTTGCGCCGGTACCTGCGCGGGGTGAATCCCACTGGCGGGGCGCACTTTTCCCACGGATTGCTACTCTCGGGCGATAATGCCCACGCCATGATGGTGCTCACACCCAACTTTCCACCGGCTAACACCCCGGCTTCCATCCGAATGATCAGTCGATTGTACCAGGCCATCGCCGCCGTGCGGCGGCAATTTCCAGGCTTGCGGGTGTGGATGGTGGGGTCTTATCTGCACTATGCGGAAAATGCCCAATCCATCCGCCGCCAGGTTACCTGGGTTTCTTTGCTCGGTACGCTGCTGGTAGCGGTGGTCATTCTGATGTATTTTCGGCGCTGGAGCACACTTCTTATTTGCATGTTACCGCCCATGGTGGGCCTGGGGACGGCTTTGGGTTTGGCGGGGCTGTTTCGCGTTCACCTGCCGCTACTGGTGTTGGGGTTCGCCGGCCTGCTTTGCGGCTCCACAACCGACTATGGCATTCAATTGCTGGCAGCACTTAACCGCCGTGCTGTGGAATTCGGCGGGTGGAGTCCACAATTGGCCGGGCAGGCCGTACATGATCTGTTTGGCGCAATTTCCATGAGTGTGTGCACCAGTGTTACCGGTTATGCAGCGCTGGCCATCAGTTCCAATCCAGGCCTGTGTGAGCTGGGTCTATTTATTGCCGGAGCCACCGTGTGCATCTGGCTGGTCACATTTTTGGTGCTGCCCGGCTATTTCGGCCCCTGGTTACTGCGCTCTACGCCCAGCAACCATTTAGCCACAGTCATCTTGGGTCCAATGAGTCGCAAATCCCGCCTGCTGTTTTATTTAGGCGCTATCGGCTTCCTGGCAGTGAGTCTGTGGCTGGGTACCGGTGCGGCCACGGTTACGTATAATTATCAGCCCAGAGGACTCGACGCCATCACCCCGCAAACGCGCGCTGCTGAAGCACACTTTGCCGCAGTCTGGGGTGCTGCCAACCCGCAGGGGGTGGTGTTGATTCAGGAAAATTCCGCAGCCAAGGCACTGTTGCGCCTGCATGAAGTGACGCGGATGTTAAATACCTTGCAGCGCCGCGGCCTCATTGATCGCTTTTACAGTCCTGCCAAACTGTTGCCTGATGCCGCCACCATACACCGACGTCTGGCCGCCTGGCAGGCCTTCTGGACTCCGAATCGCCAACAGCAAATCCGCCGCGCCATTGCTGATGGTGCCACGGCCATGGGCATGCACGCATCCGCCTGGAATCCATGGTTGAGCACGCTGGCCCGACCGCCGCATGTGCCACCGGCCGCCGTGCGGATTGCACAGTCTCCCGTGGCTTTGCTGCCCGGGCTGATCCAGCAGGGGCCGAACCGTACCACGATCGGTATTGCCGTCAACCACAACCGGCAATTACCGCAGCGCCGCCGTGGTCATTGGGTCAGCCTATTGCGCCGGCGATTTGCGAACCTTTCCATTATCGACGGAGCGGTACTCCTGTTTCGCGCCACCGACCGGTCCAAAGACCAGACACAACGACTCTTTCCATGTGTTTTGCTGCTCATTGTGCTGCCGTTGTGGATTTACTTTCGTCGCCTGGGCCTGGCGGTGCTGGCCTGTCTCTCCATGATCGTCGGTTTTGTGTGGCTTTTAGGAGCGGCTGAGAAATTCTGCGGTGGTTTGAACTTGATGAGCATGGTGCCGATTTTATTTACCATGGGCGTGGCGGTGGATTACGGCATTTACGCGGCCGGCGATCCTCGGCAGCAACACCCCGATGGACTGCCTGATCGCCGTGTGGCCACCATGCTCTGTGCTCTAACCACCATCCTTGGGACCGGAGTGTTGGCCATTGCCAGTCAACCGGTGCTGCGTTGGATCGGTATAACACTGGTGTGCGGAATCGCGGGCGGATATTTTACTTCGCTCTTTGTTGTCGGTCCGGTAACCGGGTGGATTTTTCGCCGACGCTCCACCACCTTCTGGAGATCACCGTAATGTTGCCATTCAAGCCATGGGATCAAAGCGTACGACGGATAGGGGAGGGGCGATTCCTTCGCCTTGTGTTGAGGGACCGGACAAAAGCAATTTCACACTTTCCGGCTGGTCCTTTTGGCCGCTGGCTTCGTTGCTGGCTCCTTACCGACCCACTGGCGGGGTATGCGTGCCCGCCACGCCTCGCCAGCGGCCGAAATTCCGGTGCCGTAAACCACGAATTTATTTTTGCGCGGTCCCTGATCGGCATTACGGCAATGGGGTTGGCGCTGCTGCCGGGTTGTAGGTCCAACATGGCCCCGGTGTTGCCGGCGCTACCGGCTGCGCGGCACACCCCCGCCTATGCCGTCGTCGCCCACACCATTTCACGCATGCACGTCCGTTGCCGGCGCACGCTTTTTGCCACACTGAAGTTCCAGCATCAGCAAATATCCATGATCGGTCGGTTAAACCTGATTTCCACCACCAACTTTCAACTCACCGCGGCAGACGAGTTTGGCCGGCTGCTTTTTCTGGTTCGCCGCCGACCTGCGCATCCCAATACCGTCCAGGCCGCCGCCGGCATTCCGGGCCGGTTCGCCCTCTCTATGGCTCAAGATATCGTCATCTCCCTGCTGCCGCCGGCGCATGGATCACGCCACTTCGTATGGCACGTCCTTCCGTCTCTTCACGCGGTAAAGCTAACCTACCGCGATGAATTGGGGAATATTCACCATGGCGTGTTTACCGGCAGCCACGGTTATTTGCGGCGCGCCGATATCAGGTTGCCCCACCATGGGTGTCTGCAGGTGCTTTACAGCCGTTATAATGCCACCGGATTTCCCCGCAAGCTGTGGATCCGCCAGCCTGATGCGGGATGGCTGCTGATGTTGGACTTCAACGGGAGTCGTAGATGATGCGTGCACCTTCCCGCCGAAAAACTCTCCGCTCCAGTCTCGTACCGGTCTGTCCTGACGGCGCGAGCCTCTTTTGGCCCCCAGTGCGCTGGCAGGCGTTGCAGCAACGTCTGCTCGCTCGGCACATCGCCTATGCCCGTCGCAGTCCGCTTTACGCCGGGCGCATACGTAAAAGCGGCACGCTAGCCAATCTGGCGGCCCTGCCCACCACCAGCAGGGATGAATTGATGCAGGCCGGCCAACGCGCGTACGCCTGCAAGCCCGAAACGGTGCGCGAGTGGGTAGCCACCTCCGGCACTACGGGCCAACCACTGCGTGTGCCGCTGACCGCCGCCGATCTGAATCGTCTGGCGATGAATGAAGCCGTCGCCCTCAATATTGCCGGCATCAAGGCCGGCGATACCCTCCTGATAGCTGTGGCCTTTGATCGCATGTTTGTCGCAGGACTTGCCTACTGGCTTGGAGCCCAGCGGCTGGGGGCGAGTTGTGTGCGGGCTGGGCCATTTTACGCTGGCGATGCCTCCGCGCTCTTGGGGTTGGCCGCGGATTATCAGCGCCCCTTTCTACTGACTGTGCCCTCGCTGCTGACCACCTCACTGGTTGCCTCCGCGCCGCTGCCCGAGTTATCCGCCATTATCACCATTGCCGAGCCGGTGCGCCGTGCTGATCTTTCGCCCAATGCCCTGGCTACCCGACTGGGCGAGCATTTTCATGCCCCCATCCTGAGCACCTGCGCCGGCACGGAAACCTGCACCACCTTTGCCGAGGGGCCGCAATGCCAGGGTGGGCACTTGAATCCACGATTGGCGGTGGTGGAAATTCTGGATGAAGCTGGACGGCCGGTGCCCGATGGTGTCACCGGAGAAGTGGTGGTAACGCCGCTGGGGGTGCAGGGGATGCCGCTGCTGCGTTTTCGTACCGGCGACTTGGCGGCCCTGCACACACAGCCTTGTCCATGCGGTCGTACCACGCCCCGGCTCGGCCCCATTGTCGGGCGGATGCAGCAGCGGCTGAAGGTGGGCGGCGTAAGCCTTTTCCCCGGCACCATCTCCGAATGGCTGCAAACCTCAGCCGATGTTGCCGAGTTTCTTGTTGTGGCCCAGCAGGATTTTGACCTAAGTGACTGTATCACGCTGCACGTGGCACTTCATCGCAGCACAGAAAAGATTCGACATCGCCTCCGACAGCAAGCCCGGACAATCCTGCGATCCCCCGCCCAGATCGTCTTTACTTCTCCGCAGGCCATTCGCAACCTGCAGCGTCAAAGCAATCCGCGAAAACCTGCGAGCTTTCTGGATTTGCGCCCACCGCGAGTTTAAGGCAACCGCTGATGCCCTTAGACCGGCAATGGAGAATCAAAGGACTCCACGGCTGCGGTGCGAACCTGCGGAATCGTTCAGCCAGGATAACACGCCGGCGAATAACACTGTGTCGCAAAAAGTACGCGAGCCACGTACCCGATCCGGCGGCCTTCAGCGATCCACGGGTTCGAGATTCGCCATGGCCGTCACCATGGTTTTCAGACCATAAGATTGGAAATTCACCCGGACCCGCTGGGTTGGCCCCGTGGACAATACTTCTTCAACGCGCCCCAGTCCGTACCTGGCGTGGCGCACCAGTAAACCCCGCCGATATCCGGAGCCGTGCATCGCCCGCCCGTTGCCCGAAGACTCCGGCCGTGCAACCTGAGCGTGCAATTTGGGAATGGTCTCCCTCACGCCAGAAGGACCCGCAGGTGGAGCATGAAATGTAAGATCACGGTTTTCCAGACATTCCGGCGGCAGTTCTCCCAGAAACATCGATGGTTTCTGTCGCTCGATTTGTCCGCGTACCATGCGTGATTCTACGCAGGTTAAAATTAATCTTCGCATGGCCCGAGTAATGCCCACAAAGGCCAGCCGCCGTTCCTCTTCCAAGTCCCGCCGCGCATCCGGGCCGCTCAACGCCCGCTGGTGCGGCAGCAAGCCGTCTTCCAGGCCGATCATGACCACCAGCGGAAATTCCAGACCCTTGGCGGCGTGCAGCGTCATCAAGGTGACTGCGCCGGACCCTTCCTTGAGCCGATCCACATCGGAAACCAGCGCCACCTGTTCCAGATATTCCTGCAGCGAGCCTCCCGGATTGCGAAGATCGAATTCGGCGGCTACGTTAATCAATTCATCCACGTTGGCGGTGACTTCTTCATCGTCCAAACCGTTCTTGCGTTTCTGACGAAAGCCCGCCTCATGAACCACTTTTTCCATCAGATCACAGATCCTCATGGATGGTACGCTACAGGCGGCTGATGGCCTTTGCAGATCCACCCGACCAGCAGTGTCCTCTTGGGCGGCGGCGCGGACTGGGGCCGGCTGGCTGCCCTGGCAAGCCTCCATCTCCAAATCGTCGCCGACAAGCTCATCTTGGGCCAGTCGGGCTAACGCTGGATCAAAAAGGGGGTCTGCGGCTGGCGCGGACTTGTCCTCCGCAGTCCCACTTGGACCCTCCAAGATTGATGTATACTTGCGCCAGGAATCAAACAGCCACGCCAATTGGCGACAGATATCGGCGACCTTCCCGGATATTCCTGGAATCTCCCTGGCTCTGGCGCAGGCTTCCAGGCCAGTCAGTGCGTGTTCGGAGGCAAAAGCGGACAGCTTCGTTACCGTGCTATCCCCGATTCCACGCGGCGGCACATTGATGATCCGCTCAAAACTTACCCCATCACGTGGATTGGCAATAACCTTTAAATACGCCAGCACATCTTTGACTTCTTTACGCCCGTAAAATTCCGTGCCGCGGACAATCTGGTAGGGTACGCCGGCTCCCATCAGCGCATCCTCCAGCACCCGGGACAGAGCATTGGTACGGTAGAAAATCGCCATCGTGTCCCACGTCATGCCCGTTTCACGCTGGGCCGTCTGCAACATCCGCACCACCTCCTGCGCTTCGTGATGTTGATCGCGGGCCTGCAGTACCGTTATTTTTTCACCCGATTCATTCTCGGTCCAAAGATCCTTTTTCTTACGACCCCGGTTGTTTTCTATCAGGGCCGAAGCAGCTTTGAGGATCACTTTGGTGCTGCGATAGTTTTGCTCCAGACGAACCACCTTGGCGCCAGGAAAAAACTCCTCAAATTCGAGAATATTTTGAATGTCCGCTCCACGCCAGCCATAAATAGACTGATCCGGATCTCCGGTGGCGCAGATATTCTTATGGTTCATGGCCAGGGTATGTGCAATCACAAATTGGGCCTTGTTGGTGTCCTGATATTCGTCAATCAGGATGTACCCATATTTTTCCTGCAATTGACTGCGAGCCTCGGCGTTGTCACGCAGCAGCAGCGCCGTCTTCACCAGAAGATCGTCAAAATCCACCATGCCGGCGGCTTTGAGCATTTCCTCGTAGCAGACGTAGGCCCGGGCGATGCCTTTGTCAAAAAAACTCACCGCCTTGGCCGCGACCTGAACCGGATTTTGCAGGTTATTTTTCGCCCGGCTAATTTGCCCCTGCACCGCGCCCGGATTAAAATTGTCCACCGAGAGTCCGACTTTGGCCAGAACCTGTTTGAAGAGTTTCGTCTGATCGGCCGAATCCAATATGCCAAAACCGGGGGTTAGGCCCGCAGCCTCTCCGTATTGGCGCAGAATCCGCACGCAAAGGCTGTGAAAAGTGCTCACCATGACCCGTTCCCCCGGCCGACCGGGCATATCCGCCAGCAACGCCGAGGTGCGGTTTTTCATTTCACCCGCGGCCTTGTTGGTAAACGTAACGGCCACGATGTTCCATGGCGGCAGTCCGTTAGCTACCATGTAGGCAATGCGCCGCGTAATGACTCTGGTTTTTCCGGAACCGGCACCCGCCAGCACCAGCAGGGGGCCTTCGAGGTGCGTAACGGCCTCAAGTTGAGGTTCTGTGAGGCCCGCCAGAATTTGTTCAATTTTCGTTACCATGTCGCTCCTGCATTGCATTCCCGTGGGCTACCCGCTTCCTCGGTCGCCCTGCGCCGGGACAAACTCATAATTATAACACATTTTTCCAGTCGCTCTCCGACATCACAGCTCGCTCGCCGCCCCGGGTGCGGCTCACGGTTGCGGCCCCGGCTGTTTGTGCTCTGGTTTCTCCCCGGCCAGCGTGAACCTGGCGAACAAATGTTGTCGACAGGTCAGCCAAGGCGCGCCGGCGCTGATGGCCCAACCCATGGCTTCGGACGTTGTCCAGCCCTTTCTAATCGAGAGCCGGGCATCATATTTGATTGTGCGTGATGCCAACAAAGTCATGATCTTTACCCACTGCAGGGCGTGGGGATCGCGTAATAGATCATTGACAATAACCCCCCGGCGGCTGATACGCACCAATTGTGCCACCACCGCTGCCGCTTGGGCATCACCCAAATGGTGCAGAAACATGCTGGAAATAGCGTAATCCACCGAGCCGTCGGCGAATGGTAACTGCAGGGCGTCCGCTTGAATAAATGCCATATCCGGTCGGGCCCGGCACCAGGAGCGGGCTATGGCCAGCGTTCCGGCGTGAATATCCAGCGCTATGATTTCGACTTTACGGGACCGCTTGGCGGACCAGGCAAAAATGGCCTCCGGAATATCGGCCGATCCAGTGGCGACATCCACGATGCGGATCGGCGCAGTGGTTTGTGGCCAGCGTACCGACCACGCCCGCAAATAATTCAGTACCGCCCGGGTGCCGCCCAGCCGCCGATTCACCCAGCGGATAAAGCGCAAATTCGATTTTAGATCGCGGGCGGCAATATCCCGCTCGTCCATGAATTCGCGCAAATGTACAGGGCGCTCGGGCAACATCTTCGCAACGAGTTCCTCAAGGGGCCGGCTGTGTGGTCGTAGCACCCATGGGAGCAATTACCACGTATATATGCGTGTGAAACCAACCGTGGGTAATGGTAATGGTGCAGATTTCGCCGGCCTTGGAAAAATTTAACACAATGCGCTGCGAACCTTGCAGCGAAATGGTTTTCCATCCAGCACCCGGCATGTTGTCTTCATAAAATCGCGCCACCGAAAGCCGTGGATCCGATCCTTTGTATTCCTGGTTGACCATGCGCAAGTTGGTTTTCGGCACGTAAGTGCTTTGCGAATGGGACAGGTCGATGTGAAAACCGATCGGAATGGGTACGTCGGCCACCGGTGGATTGGGTGAGGCTATGAGCTTGCTCATGCTGCTGCCGCTGCTGCATCCGGCGATCAACATAGCCAGAATGCATAAAGTTCCCAGGAGAAAGTAGCTGCCTGCCCTGCGTATGGCCTGAGGGGGCGATTGCAACATTGTCAACATAAAGGTACTCCTTGCGTGCTTGGCCGACGTTTACCAGTACATCTTACCACAATGATTCTTGGATGGCACGGCGGAATTGTCAAACGCAGTTTCACTTTCACCCCACTTATGCCATAATTGGCGGCCAGTTGCAAACCCCCGCGGCCATTGGAGTTGAATTTCATGCCCAGTTCCAGTTCACGCCGAATCAACCTGCCGCAGGCACCAAACCCAGTTCCGGCTCCGGGGGTGTCGGTCCAGCCTGACCCTTGGTATGGCATGGGGCTGCGGTTCCATTGCACCCAGTGCGGCAACTGCTGCTCGGGCGGGCCGGGCTATGTGTGGCTGACTTATACGGACATGCTGCGGATTGCGGATTTTCTGAATCTGCCGGTGGATCAATTTACCAGACGGTATGTGCGGCAAGTAAGCGGCGGATTTAGCTTGATTGAAAAACCCGGATATGACTGTATTTTCCTGAATCGCCAAGATGGCAAGGCCATGTGCGGTATTTACCCGGTGCGACCAACCCAGTGCCGCACTTGGCCATTCTGGAATCAAAACCTGGCCAGCCCGGACGCCTGGACCCAAGCCGCAGCCCGTTGTCCCGGCATGTGCGATGCCGACGCTCCCATGTATGCTCCGGACCATATTGAAAAATGCCGCACCCATCCGGAATCGCCGCAGTAACATCACTCCCTGCTTCCCATCGCTTTGTACCGCAATTGGGCGTCAATGAATTCCTGAATGTCACCATCCAGAATCCGCTCCGGCTGAAAAACCTCGTGGCCGTTGCGATGATCTTTGACGCGGCGGTCATCGAGCACGTAGCTGCGAATTTGCGAGCCAAAGGCAATTTCACCCTTTTCGCCGTAGAGTTTGGCCAACTCCGCATCGCGTTTGGCTTCTTCCATGCGCCTTAATTTGGACTTAATTAAATCCAGCGCCAAGGCGCGATTTTGCACCTGCGAGCGTTCGCTGGTGCAAACCACCTGTAAGCCCGTGGGTTTATGGGTGATACGGATGGCCGAGGCCACTTTGTTGACATTTTGTCCGCCCGGACCGCTGGCCCGGACAAAAGCGATTATTTCCAGTTCGTTTTCGGGGATGGGCAAATCCGCGGCGCTGTCATCAAAGGCGGGCGTAACATCCACGCTGGCAAAGCTGGTGTGGCGGCGGGCGTTGGCGTCAAACGGGCTGATCCGCACCAGCCGATGCACCCCCACCTCACAATTCATGTTTCCCGTGGCGTACTCGCCGCGCACCAATAAGGTCGTGCTGCGGATACCGGCTTGCTCGCCATCGGTGCGGTCCACCTCGCTGACATCCCATCCGCGACGCTCAAAATAGCGCAGATACATACGCAGCAGCATGGAGGTCCAGTCACAAGCCTCGGTGCCACCGGCTCCGGCATGAATTTGTACGTAGCAGTCGCCGGCATCATGGGGGCCGTTGAACAGGGCTTGCAGCTCCACGGCGGCAAAGGCTTTCTCCTGCTGGAGCAACATGTCATCCGCTTCCTGCAGGGTCGCCGGATCCGCCGCTTCCTGGCCGAGTTCGGTCAAGGCTCGCACATCCGCAAGCCCCCGCACCACCTGTCCGAACGGTTCGAGCACCGCGCGGAGAGTCTTGAGCTCGCGGATGACCTTTTGCGCCTGTTCCTGGTGGTTCCAGAAATCCGGGCTTTCCATCTGCACTTCAAGTTGTTTCAAACGATTTTGTTTGGCTCCAACGTCAAAGAGAGTCGCGGATGGTTGATATCCGCGCCTCCAGAGATGCCACCGCCGCCATTAAATTTTCCCGTACCATGCATGTGCTCCTTAAATCACCGGATGATGGTATCCGCAAGGACAGATTTTGTTAAACGGCGGAGGCCGCGGCTGTATCTTACGGGCGGTTAGTTTCCGCCGAACCGTCGGTGGTCAGCGCCGCGAGAATCTGATTCATCAGTTGCTCAATCTTAAAGGGCTTAAAAAGCACCGCCGCCAAGCCCTCCTGCGAAGCCCGGACGATGCTATGGCTGGGATCATAGCCGAAACCCGTCATTAAAATTACCGGCGGCTTATGGCCCAGGCGCTGCGCGGCACTGTAGATCTCATAACCGTTTTTATGAGGCATTTGAATATCCGAAATGACCAGGTCGTAGCGGGCTTGACTGCAAAGCAGGGCTATCGCCTGGGCTCCATCCATCGCCGTATCCAAGAAACAGCCACACCGGCCTAAGATCTCCTTGATGGTGTCTCGGATCGCCGGTTGATCATCAGCAATCAGGATACGTTTGCCGACCAGCCGCGGATCGGGCGGTGCGAGAAAATTTTCCGTATGGCCCAGAATGGTCCGCGGCCCCTGGATGACCGCCCGCAGGCTTTCGCGAATCCGCGCCACATTGGTGGTGATATCCATCAACCGCTGAAGCATTTCGTCGTTACCGATGTAATGCTCCCGTAAAAGCGCCACATCCGTGCTGATATCATTGAGTGGTTGGGCGATTTCTCCCGCCACATCCTGGACCAGCCGGCCGCTGGTGATACAACGTTCCACCACCAGCAGATCGAGAATGTTCAAGGCCAAAGCCACATAGCGTCCGAAAATTTCCGCAAACTGGCGGTCGTCTTCGGTAAAAAAGCCGTACGTCTTTGATTCAATGTTGAAAATGCCTATCACCCTGTCGCGTAGCATCAGCGGTACTGTCAGACTGCTGCGTGCCAGGTCCAGTCCGGCAATATAGCGAGGATCGCGCTGCACGTCCGGGGCAATGTAAGATCGGCCCGTGGCCGCCACATGACCACTGATTCCATTGCCTTCAGGCAAGGCGAAGAGTTCAATCTCGGCGGCTTCGGGCGGCATGCCCACGGTGATCACAGGTTCAAGCTTGTTGGTTGTGCGGTCCAGCAGCCGGATGGAAAAATGGTCAAAGTGCATCAACTGACGGCAAAATTTTATAATTTTCTCTTCCAGCAGATGCAGCCGTTCCATCACATTCAGCCGTGAAATCGCCTCTTCTTCCAGCCGGGCCAGTTCCTGTCCGGCCTGATCGATTGCGTCAATTTTCTGCTGCAGGCGGCGTGTGCTGCTGGCATCCCAGCATACGGCCACCACATGGCGCACTTGGCCGTGGGGATCGAGCACCGGCGAACACACCAACTCAAAAAAACGCGCATCGTCAATGTTGATGCCGAATTTACGTGACCGCACCGGTGCGGCACCCTGGCTGGGATCGGTCCCGGGGACTGTGACAAACCAACAATACGCGTCCTGACACGTCCGTACAATGTGCTGCTGTATGACATTATCCCACTGGCGCATGCGGCGGTTGGTCCACAACAGCCGGCCGCTTTGACTGACCAGACATACCCCCTCGCCGATGGTATCCAAAATCAACGTGGATTGTTGCGATGCCAAGGCCCGGTCGAGCGGCAAAAACTCGGTCGTGTCGGAAAGCACCGCGTCAAAGCTGCCGCCGCGCAAAGCCACGATCGCCTCCTCCATGTTTTTCACTAAAAACACAGCGTAGCGCTGTCGCAGTTGGTCCAGGGTGCCGCTCTCGTGCAGCCCCGGGCCATCGAGAACCAATATCCGTTGCAGGTTGGTCGAAGTATTCATGGGACACCCTGAGGCAAGTCACAATCCCCTTGGCTCATGATATCACGCCAAAGCCGGCCCGGCGCGTCCACTGATGTGTGAACACCCATCCACCGGTTATCCGCTCGGTGATTCCACGGCAAAAATATCTGGCACCAGTTTTCGCGTTTCATCGTGAAGGTAGCTGGTCACCTGTTGTGGATGCTCGAAACTCATGACCTTTCGGGCGATCTTTTGAGCATCGCGCAAATTAATGCTGCGAATGACTTTCTTAATCAGCGGGATGTTGTGCGGCGCAATGGATAACGTTCGCATACCCATGCCCAGCAGCAGGACGGTGAATTCTTTTTCTCCGGCCATTTCCCCGCACAGCGACACGCCGATTTTGCCCTTCAGGCCTTGTCGGATCACCGTCCGGATCAGTGAAAGCACCGCCGGGTGCGCCGCCGTGTACAGCGATGCCACCTTTTGATTCCCGCGATCCACCGCCAGCGTATATTGCACCAGATCATTGCTGCCGATGGAGAAAAAGTCCACGTCATGCACGTAGGCATGGCACATCAAGGCGGCCGATGGAACTTCAATCATCATCCCCACTTGCAGCGACCGATTATAGTCGATGCATTCATAATCGAGCTCCTCCATCACATCCTTGAGCATCATCTTCGCCTGCCGCAATTCCATGACATGTGAGATCATCGGAAACATGATGCGAATATCGCCGTGGGCGCTCGCCCGCAACAGTGCTCGAAGCTGGGTTTTGAACATCCGCATATTTCCCAGGCACAATCGGATGGACCGGCAGCCCAGAAAAGGATTGTCCTCTTTGGGCTGATCGCCTTGCAGGAAATATTTATCCGCTCCCAGATCCAACGTGCGGATGACGATGGGTTTGCCGGTCATTTTTTTCGCGACTTCCATATAGGCGTTGTAGTGATCTTCCTCGGTGGGTTCTTTTTCGCAGGCCAAGTACAGAAATTCGGTCCGGTACAGCCCTATTCCCTGTGCACCTTTCGCCAGAGTATTGGCTATTTCATGTGGAAACTCGATATTGCCCAGAAGGGTGATATCCACGCCATCGGTGGTGCGCGCCGGCAGATCACGAATTTCCGCCAAACTGTTTTCATAGCGATGGGCTCTCTCTTCGTACCGGCGATGTTCAGCGATGGTGGCCTCATCCGGATTGATGATGACCAGGCCGCTGAAGCCATTAACAATCATCATGTCGCCGGTGGTTACCTCGTGGGTGATGTTTTCCAGCCCCAAAACGGCGGGAATGCCCATGGAATTGGCGATGATGGCCGAGTGACTGGTCTGGCCACCGGCTTCTATCGCAATGGCACGCACCCGACCTTTGTCCAGCGATGCCATCTGCGAGGGCGTCAAATCGTGCGCCACCAGCACCGATGGTTCGGTGATATCGGCGATGCGGCCACGTTCACGACCGATCAGTTTATGAACGAGTCGTCGTTCAATGTCATAAATATCTTTAACGCGATCTCGAAAAAGCGGATCGGAATGTTCCAGAAATATCCGGCCATAATCGCGCAAGGCTTTGTGGACCGCGTATTCCGCCGTCAGGTGGAATTTATCGATGCCCTCGTTAAACGCCTTGAGCAGCTCTGGATCATTAAGCAGCCCCAGGTGAAAATCAAAAATAGCTCCCGTTTCTTTTCCCAAGTTCCGGCTGGTGGCATCACGCAAGGTTCGGATATCGTCGCTCGACGTGGTTATTGCTTCCAGCAGCCGGTTTCGCTCCCGCGCAATTTCTGTAACGGGAATCGATCTCCGCCCGATGCGCAATTCATCGGGCGAATAGACGGTCGCAGCGCACACCACCACGCCCGCGGAAACACCTATGCCCTTTCTTATTTCCATGACCGGTTTTCACTCGGCTGCGAGACCCGCCACCCAGCTGCGTCCAACACCGTGGGCCAAAGGCAGGGGGCTTCGGAGCTTGATGTACCCGGCCTTACTTACGCACTGGCCCGGCACACGGTAAGTTAGCATAACTCAAGCACCGGCAAGAATCCACTGGCGGTATTACCCATACGGGACTCACGCTAAGCGCGTCGTACCAGTGCATCGCTCACGATCGAAATCCTGCTCTCTTCATTCATTCCTGCGTAAAGTCTTTCTCCCGCTCAGTCATTTGTGCCTTGAGCCGCATGATAATGCTGGAATGCATCTGGCTGACGCGCGATTCAGAAAGGTCCAGTTCTTTCCCGATTTCCTTCATCGTCATTTCTTCGTAATAATACAGGATCAGAATCAATCGTTCCGCCCGGGACAGCCCCCGGGTGATCAGATCCTTGATATCCCGGCGATGAATTTCATCCGCCGGTGAGGCCGCGTTACGGTCTTCCAGAATATCAATCTCGCGCACATCCTTGTTGTTGTCGGCGTCAAACCATTTGCGTGACAGGCTAACCTGCGAAACCGTGTTGGAATCCTTGATCATTTTTTCGAATTCTTCGGCGGGCACGCCAATGCGAGCGGCAATTTCTTCATTCGTCGGAGCTCGACCCAATTCCATTTCCAGTTGTCGCGACGCCTGATCCACCTTGCTGGAGCGACTGCGCACCAAACGCGGCACCCAGTCCATATTGCGCAGCTCATCGAGAATGGCTCCCCGGATGCGCGGTGCACAATACGTTTCAAATTTAACGCCGCGATCAGGATCAAAAGATTCGATGGCGTCCTTTAACCCAAAACTGCCCGCCTGAATTAAATCGTCCAGTTCCACTTCGTCCGGCAGTTTGGCGTAGATGCGCTCGGCGTTGTATTTGACCAGTGGAAGGTATTCCATCATCAGCAAGTTGCGCAGCACCTGGGTTTTATTCTGCACAAAACTGCGCCAGACATCGTTGATGTCCTGCTCAATGGCTGCCGTGGTAGTTCGAGTCTTAGCCATAGTGGTCACTCCTTTGACCTAATTGAGCGCCTGTCTACCGGCACAAACCGATCGGCGGCGTCTCAAACCCTTTAGCATGGTGCCCATCATGGGCACTCATTTCTTCAAATCGGCGGGCCATCGGGGGCCTTATTGCCAACCACACCGGCCCCATGATACCCGACACTGCAAAAAGCCGAAAGGAACAGGGAGCCACAACTTCTGATTTTGCCGATGTTTCGGCAAAATCCAAAAGCCGCCATGCCGAGGTTTGTCCGGCAACCACCCTATTCCTTACGACTCTTTGCCGCACCACACGACTCCATTCGTACCGGCTGTCGGCCAACCTTGCGTCTGGTCGCCGCATCTCCCATAACCCAGTTCGCGGCGGTCTGACGCACCATGTTTTCTCTTGCCCGAGTTTCAATCCCTTTGCGAGTTTGGTATCCATGTGACAGGCATCGGAACCTAAAGAACCTTACCGTGGACCGTCCTTCGATTTTCGGGACCGCTCACGTATCCGCCAAGCACACCCGAAAACCACTGCCAGCCGCGCATGAGATCGAATTCTCCGCCGAAACAGCACTGCGCGGCTAACCAGCAGAAAAAAGTTTAACCAATGCCCTGGGAGAATGCAAGTCAAAAACGGCAAAAATTTTTGGTTGCGGGAACTTTCCGCATTTCGGCACGAATTGCCCTGGTCCAAGGCCACCGCGAATTCAAGCCCCTATTATCGGCCACACTCGTCTTTCCTGACACCGCGCACTTTTTTTCGCAAGCTCACTGCCTCATCGCTCCGATACTCATGCGGTCAGCGACGCGGGCATATCGCCCGGCGTCATTCTATTATTTGGATCGTTCGGTTGGCTTAGGCGTAACGTGCGCTAAAGGTTTCCGCTTGGCCAGAATCGCTCTTACAACTGCCTGTGGTTGCGGCTGAATTCGGCACCCAGCCGGCACCTTGGTGCGGCATCAGGAACAGCTTTCGAACAAACCGACGGGATATGGTCATCGGCGGGCGGAGACGTAAAGATGAAGAAGCAAGGTTTTACCGTGTTGGAGCTCTTGGTGGTGATGGCCATCATCGCCGTGGTCATGTCATTGCTGCTGCCCGCTCTGGCCGCAGCGCGAAAAAACGCCCTTAACGCCGATTGCACCGCCAATCTCCGCAGTATCGGCCAGATACTGGCGGAATATACCACTGCCGATGGTGGCATTGTGCCCGCCGGAGTCGATACCACCACTAATACCGCGCCGCAATACGATTGGTCCGATGCGCTATTTTCGTTCGACACCAGTGGACCGGCTGTTTCTCGCTACCAACTCCCCGCGGCCACAGCCGCGATGCTGGCGGGTAAGTATGCAGCCATTTTTCAATGTCCCGCCGCGGATGTGCCCGATAGCGATCCGTTCGGTCTCAATTACGCCGCCAATCCCAATGCCTTTGTTCGTTATGCACATGTCAATATCACCGGCCTGTTGTCCAACACCATGCTTACGACCTCCCGTATCCTCCGGCCTTGCGAAACCATTGCCGTCGGTGATGCCAATCAGGGGCAGGCCAATGGTGATGCCGGTCCGATGATGGATTGGAACCGCTTTGTCAGTTTGTCCATGGTCAATCCATCGCAACTCATTCCGCACGGCGGTGTGACCGGACAGGCCAACAGCGACTATAGCGGTCGCCCCATTTCCGATACCGGATTGCGCTTTCGGCATTTTTCCAATACTCCTGCCAATGGCTCGGCCAACGCGCTGTATTTTGATGGCCACGTCGAAACGATGCCCTATGGAACGCTTCGTCAATTGAACGTCGCCACGTCCTATTGAAGTTGTCGCCATGTAGTCCCATCTTACGCACTCGACCCCAACGATTCCCTCTACCACTCAAGTTCGCGCGTGAAATCCCCGTTCACCTCTCAAGCTACGCCATCTGCCACGGTCGTCCCGCGGTGAGCTTGCCTACGCGAAGCTCCGCCGCAGGCTGGCAAAATTCCAGTTGTTGTTATAATGCTTCCATGAGCACCATGGGTTATTCAAACCGAGTGGACAATTGTGTGCCAAATAGCCAAGGCTCCGCCTGTCCATCGTCGGCCAAGGCAACGGATTTTTTTGACGCCCCGATGCATGTCCGACTGGCAAGCATTTTTCTTCTGGGACTCTTTGGTACCATGCTGGGAATTGGGCTTTATGTCAATCCCAATCCGCATGGGTTGTCCACCCATACTCAGTTGGGCTTGCCTCCTTGCGGCTTCTACACCTCCACGGGAGTGCCCTGTCCGACCTGCGGCTACACCACCGCCGTGTCGCATGTGGTTCACGGGCAATGGCTAGCCGCCATCCTCACCCAGCCAGCGGGGGCCGCCGTTGGCTTTTTCGCGGTCGCTGCCACGCTCCTTGCCACGGTGGGCCTGATAACTGGGCGGTGGTTTGGGCCGTCGTTGCTTTTTTTAAGCTGGAATCTCCGACGGCTGCTCCTGGGTATCATTTTGCTGGTCCTGTTGGGTTGGGGGTATAAAGTGCTGGTTATGAGCCGATGGTTCAGACTCCACGGCTGATGGCGGTTGTGGCCCCACGGTGCTGCCATGGTCCGATGCGACACAAAAGGGAAAACCTCATGAATGATAAAATAGGGCCTTGGCCCCATGATTTAGTCCGACTGGGCGTGCTATTCATATTGGCCCTGGGATGTCTGGTCACCGGTGGATGCACTTTCCTGGCCATGGCCGGACAGCAGGCTGTGGGGGTACCTGTACCTCCCCGTTATGTCGGCCTGAAAAAACAATCCGTAGCCATCGTGGTGTACGCCAATCAGGCGATAACGTTTATGTATCCGCAGGCGGCCCAGGAGGTCAGTTCATTTGTCAGCAATGAAATGCAGTCCAAAATTCCCTCCATTCGTCTGCTGCCTTACGCGGATGTACTGGCCTGGCAGCGGCATACTCCCGGTTGGCAGGCCCTGCCGGTGAAATCCATCGGTCGGCACTTTGGTGTGAATCGCGTGTTGTATCTGGAATTGGTCCATTACCGCACCCATGCACCCGGTGCCCGCCACCTCATGCAGGGCCGCATCGAAGCGAATATCTTTGTTTACAATACCCGAATGCCGGGATCCGGTCTGGTTTTCTCCACGCATCTCAACACGCTTTTCCCGCAATCCGGACCGGAGCCTGTTTTTGATTCGGACAACAATGTGGTGCGCATGCGCACACTGGAGCTTTTCAGCCGGGATCTCACCCGTATGTTTTACACTTGGCGGACCTATGGAAACCATCCCCATGAATAAAATTCAGCGTGGACTGGTGCTGGCCCTTGTTTCGCTGCTGCTGGCTACCACCGGCAGCGGATGCGCCGCACTCTATTTTATCTTTGGTAACGGTACCATCAGTGCCCAATACAAATTGCCCAAGCGCCAACGCGTGCTGGTGCTGGTCGATTCCGCGGTTCGCTCGCCGATGAGTTTGCGCGGAATTTCCGACTTGGAACAATCCATCAGCACCCGGCTTTATCAACACCATGTGTGCCGCAACCTCGTGCCGGCTTTTCGTCTGGTTCAATTGGAAAAAAACGCTCGACGCTATCATCAGATGGGCATCGCTGACATTGCTTCCGCCGTGGATGCTCAAGTCGTGGTTTATGTATTTGTCGATCACTTTTCAGTGCTCCTGCAGAGTGATCGGCAGATCAGCCGGGGCTACGCTTCGGCCATCGTCAAGGTTGTTTCCGGCGGTGGCCAGCGACTGTTCCCCAAAGCGGCGATGCCCGGCGTACCCGTCAATTCCACCATTCCAGCCGCGCTGGCCCATCGGCAAACCGCCACCACGGTCGAACGCCAACTGGTAGCTCAGTTGGCCGATAAAATCGCGAAAATATTCTATTCCCATTCCGTAGGCTACCGCGGCGGCTAAGGTTGCTGAGCTTGGATTTCCGGGAGAGAAATGGGATAGGCATCTCCCCCAGACCAAACTGTCACCCGGTCACCGCATTGAATTTCCAACGGCCCTCCGGCACCACCAGACTGGGCTGATGAAAACATCCGCCACCTTTCATCTCCCGCCGCATAGGAATGGCGCCATCGTCCAGCCCGGCCCCGAAGATTCCGACATTCGTCGGGAGACTGTGGTGCAGCGGGCTTCCGGCGGCCAAGGGAGCCAAGAGGGCCAAGAGGGCCAAGAGAGCCAAGGGAGCCAAGAGGGCCAAGAGGGC
>JABEVA010000183.1 GCA_013044065.1 Phycisphaerae bacterium | reverse complement strand
CTGCCCGGGGGCCAGTCAGAACCCCCGACCATTTCCGCCAGGGACCGACCTGCCGCCGCTCCCGCGGCGGTGCGACAAAAAGCTGTTCGTCAGAGCTGCTTTTGACCAAGCTGCAAAAGCGTAACGAACCATTGCGGTAAACGTTTAACGGTCGGCATGAAAACGCCTTCCCGTTTCGTTGGAAGCCCTCATTCCAAGCGGCGGAGATTTTCGATCGTCTCCGAGAACACGCACTGGAAACTGCACTTCCAATTGCCACTTTAACAAAACGGTTTAGGGAAGTCAAGAAAATTCCGACAAGTAAGGGGTGTAACGGGGGGGGGTGACATTTGAGTTTAATTCGGTTATCGTCTTGACATTCGCCGGGCGCTGTGCCATGGCGGTACGCGCTTGAACGCATTTAAGGCCTGAATAATAAGGAGCACTGGTATGTCTGAAGAAACGCCGATAACTGGACCCACCAATAACCAACCTGTCGCAGGAGCGGGTCAGCAGATGCATGTGCAGATTCGCGAAGATAAAATGAAGGTGATCTACAGCAACGTCAGCCGGATCGGCGGGACGTTGGAGGAGTTGTTTGTTGATTTTGCGATTAACACGCAGCATCCGGACCAGCCGAACACCGCGGTGATGGATGTGAGCACGCGGGTGATGATGAACTTTTATTCAGCCAAGCGATTGGCGCTGGCGTTGAGCCAGGCGGTGCAGCGGTATGAACAGGTTTGCGGCCCGATTGAAATTGACCCGCGGCGGCGCAATCAGCGATAGGCTCTGGTGGGGCTGTGGTTGGCTCCAGAAATAAATGGAATATGCGCCATGAGCCGCGCCAAAACAATTGCGCACCAATGGCTGACCACTGATGAGGCTATGGGGGCTGTGGAAGTACCCATTCCGCGCCAGGTGACTGCTGCGCTAAGGGGCAGCACGGCGGTGACAAAGGCGGCGGGGTCTGGGCGTGCGGCTGCAGCGCCGGCTATGCAATTTAGACAATTTATTCCCCGGCCTGTGCCAGTTAGACCGGCGCACGCGCCACCCGCCGTCGAGCAATCCACGATTGCAGCCCCGTCTAAGGCTGCCAGTGCCGCACCTGGGCCGGAGGCAGCGTTGCCGCCGGTTCCGGCAGGTTCGATAGGTGACGAGCCGCAACTGACACGGGCGGAAAAAATCCAGCGGCTGGCGGCGTTGGCGGCGGAAGCCGATAAGGATCTGGCCAGTCATCTAAGTGATGTGGCGACGCGCGTGGTGTTTGGGGAAGGTGATCCGGGGGCGCGGTTGATGTTTATTGGAGAAGGCCCGGGGCTGGAGGAGGATCGCACGGGTCGGCCATTTGTGGGACGGGCCGGCCAATTGCTGGATAAAATGATTGTGGCGATGGGTTTCACACGGGAGAAAGTGTACATTGGCAATATCTGCAAATTGCGGGCGGCGTCGTGGGATGATCTGGCGAAACGGCTGAAGGACCGCCCGCCGACGACGGCGGAGGCGGCGCTGGGGCTGCCTTGGCTGCATCAGCAGATTGCGATTATTCAACCGCGGGTGATTGTGACGCTGGGATTGCCGGCCATTCGCTATCTGGTGGGGGTGACGGAAAACATGGGAGCGCTGCGGGGGCATTGGCATGAATACCGCGGCATAGCGGTGATGCCTACGTATCATCCGGCCTATTTGTTGCGGGCCTATTCGCCGGAAAATCGCGGTAAAGTATGGAGCGATTTGCAGGCGGTGGTGAGGCGGCTCAAAGAGATGGATAAGGACGGTTCGGGCGCGGCGGGGTGAGGGATACTCTCCGCGGTGTCTGGTGATACATAATGAGGAGGGAAAAGCGCGACAAAAGGCTGATTTTTGCAGGCATAACACAGCCTCAAGTGTGTCGTCAATTGCCGCGTTGAGTATAAGGGCTGGGTCGGCTATGGGTCGAAGCGGCGGGCGTTTTGGGCCAAAGGCCGGCGGCGGTTATCCGGGGAGGAGCCAGAATTGAACTCCCGACGGCCACCCCACGAAAAATCCTATGAACATCCAGAAGACGTAAGCGATCGATTCGCCGATGATGAGGCCGAAGAAAAATGGGCGGGCCTTTTTGTAAAGCTCCACGCCACCCCAGCGCAAAATCACCGCTTTAAGCAGCCAGCCGATGAAAACGGAAAACCAGAAGACGTCCATGGCGTAGCTGTTGAGGAACAGGAGGGCGATGGGGTGGAAGGGGCTGTCGGCGAAAAGGAGTCGCGATCCGGCAACTGCGGTCATGGCCACCGCGCCTTCGATGACATAAAGCAGATGGGTAAGCGGTGAGGTGGAAGCAGTGTTGGGTTGGGCGGCGTGAATGGCACTTTCCACGGTGTTGTAGGGAAAACCGACCGCGCTATAGCCATTGAAGGTGCTGGCTCCATACTTATAACTCAAGAGCATGTTGACCGTTCCGGCAACAACAAAGCAGAGTACCAGGGATCCAAGCAGCAGTGTTACGTAACGGACTTTGCGGTGGGGCTGAACTTCGGATCCCATACGCAGCACATCGGAAGCGAAGGGCATGAGGTTTTCACGCTGGTCGGTCCAGAGGTTGGCCATGCTCAAGCGGGCCACCATCCATTGACGGATGGAAAGAGCTGAAGGGTTGGAGGAAAACAGCAGTTGCAGGGCGTGAAAGGGTCCGCTGGAGAAATCCACCATTAAAAGACCGGCTTCGGCAATGACACGGGTCAGCATCATGCAGTAAAACAGCAGCAGATCCACCACCAGCAGGCCGCACCACCAGTTTAAGCCAGCGAAGGCGAGAAAAGCGGTAGCTATGGCCACGCACAACAGAAATCCCCACGTGCTGACCCAATAAGGCAAGAACTCATCGGGTTCGCGCGGAAGGAAGCGTATGGTGGATATGAACACGTCGCGAATATGCCGGCGAACCACCCACAAGGTGATGATAAAGTAGGCGGCATACATACCCGGCGATTGCCAGGTGATCATGGTGTAGATGTTGGCATTGGAACCGCTATCCACGAGAAACACATAGCCGAAATTGTAGGCCAGAAAGAAAAACCATATTGAAAATGAGATTTCCAGCGGGATGAAGAAGGTTACGCCGACCACGGAAAAATAAATGCTATTTCTTTGGATGGCCCCGACAATGGAATTCCACGGAAATTGGGAAAAATCTTTAGATAGATTGTAAGTGGTGGGAATAGGTGGCAGGTTATGAAACATCGGGAAAAGCAGAGATCCGTTATAAAGATCGATGCAAAAAGTGATTGCGGCGGCAATCCAAAGAAGCGGCGAGCGCCACAAAGCATTGATGCGTCGGCCGGGTTCCGGATCGGCGAGCAATTCCAGGGGAATGGTAGCCAGGGGATAGGGCAGACGTTCGCGCTGGACCCACTGCTTCCGCATGATCAGACAGAAAAAGATAATGGCTCCGAACATGCCCAGCAGGAAGCAGGCCCAGGTGACCACGGGCAAGGCCCAGGCCTGGAGCGCATCCCAGTAAGAATGACGGGAATGATCGCTGAAGCCCAGGTAAAAGTCCCGTAACACCCAACTGTGTGGATTTTTGGAGGCGAGCATCCAGGAGGGCAGGGCGTGGATAAAGGGAATGAAGGAGGAATTTTGACCCGCCTGATAAACGGAATCCGCCAAGATGGAATACAAATAGCGATAGAGGCCGGAGCTGGGCAGGGCGGAGGCGATGAGCATCATGCTGAAAGCTACTATCATTTCACCGCGGCGGAATCGGCGGGGGCCCAACAGCGGGTTTACCACCAGCGAGAGAAGTAAAATGCAGAAAATAGCGGACATGGGCAGATTGTTGCCGATGAAGTACGTGTTATGCACCACGTAGTCGTTGAAGGGGGTAAAAATGGCCACCAGCAGGGTCAGGCCGATGCCGAGCAGGGAGCTGCGCCAGGTAACGCTGTAGGCGATTTTGTCGGCGGGGAGATTCAGGGATTGGGGCATCTTACTCATGCGGCGGTAACATCCAAAAAAGGCGGCTGTGCCTGATCGCGGCAGCGCGGGCCGCCGTCTAATAAGGCAACTGAAACACTGCTTTGCTGACTAGATCAAATCCAAACGACAACATACTGATTAATCCTATTCCGCAGGCAAACCCGGCCGCCAGGACCGGCGCATACTGCCGCCATTTCATCACGCCGATTTTCTTTTGAAAATAATATCTGCCCAGGATTGCTCCAAGCAATTGCGGAAACACCCATGGAGCCAACCCCGCGCCCAGGCCACGTACCAGCCCATAACAGAGCATAACCGGCGCCCCAAATCGCGCCAAGACGGCATAAAGCCCAATGCCGCCTATGGCGGCCCCAAAAATATAAGGCCACTTGATGGCGTCCATGAACATGGAATTTCCGCCGGGCAGGGTAGCGGATTGATACAGAGCCATCTGCTTGGCGGTGAGCGTCCAGATTTGATTAGCGTACGGGTAGGCGGGCGAGGGAATGGGCGCGATGCGCCAAAGGTACTGGGAAAAGATAATGCTGCTGATGATGACTACGGGGAACATGACCAGTTCAGCCCTGACCACGCTGGATATTTTAGTGCCGGTGAGTTCCTGGGTGCGGAAACTCACCACCTGGCCGGCGAAATTATTGAGCGGAATGGGAGCGAACCAGATTCCCACACCGTTGTAACCGAATTTATGGGCCAGCACAAAAGTGGCTTGTTGAACCATCGGAATATCGACCCATTGGCCGGCGATGCCTTCCATACGGGAGGCGACGTAACTCATGATGGGCGTGTATCCAAAACCGTAGGCCAGCAGCAGCCAAAGGGGAAAGCTGGGAACGAGCACCTTGCAGAGCACGGTGGAGGTGATGGTACTGGCCAGGTAGATACCAATGCCGATCCAGAGGGAAAAATCGCCGCGGCCCACCGGGGGATGTATAAGGCGCTGCCAGGCGGACTGGTTGGAGATCGAGGTATCCGTGTCGTTGGTGGGAGCCAGCATGTCGCCAGTTTTTTTGCGGCGACGCATGGTGGAAAAAATATGAAAAAAACCGATCAGGGCAATGGCCACGGCCAAGCCGATACCCACGCTCATATAAACGTCGATATATCCCACCCAGGAGGTATTCACCGCATCCATGCCCGGCTGCCAGTCGGGAATTTGATGCCAATGCACCAGCAGCGGTGTGGCCAGCCATGTGGCAACGGTGGCAATGGTGGTGCCGAGCACGGCGGAAAACGGCAGCACAAACCCGACCATGACATTGGTGATGTCAAAACTCACCGCCAGGGGCACGCCGGGGAGAAAACTTTGCGTATACTGGGTAAAGTCGGCAAAGACCAGGGGAATGGGTTGGATGGGTTTCTGGAGAAAAGTGCCGGTGATGGCCGGGACACCCAGCCAGAGGGCCCCATACACCAAGCCGATCATTCCACCGATGGAAAAAACCCGCCAGCGCCAGGTTTCGTTGCCGCTGGAGCTTTCGGCCAAGGCGGTAATGCCCATGGCTCCGATGGGGGCCATGGGAAAAGGGAGCCTTTCAACATCGCTGGTAACGCGGTAGAGCACGTAACCGAGGCCGAAGTTGTTAAGACGGGAAAATAGATAGGTGACGCCCATGAGGACCATTGGAATGACCCAGGCGCGGTTAAAAAAGGTACGTTCCGCGAGCACTTTTGGTCCAGGCGCGACCCACAATGGAATCAGATGGGAAATGCCAAAGGCCTGGGCGGCGCTGGACTGAATGTAGTACTGGGTGAAAAGAAGATTGCTGAAGGGGGACAGAACCGCCACACCGGCCATATAGTAGAGGATAAAAATTTCCGGACTCTTAAGGCTGGTAAAAGACCGGCGGGCGAGTTCGATGAACAAGATGGTGGTGACCCATTGGGCGGCCGGGCCCAAGCCTCCGCCGGTCATCAGGCCAAGATACATGGACCCGGGCATCATCACCAGTCCGATGAACAGGCAGCCAATGACGGATTTGAGGTTGAAGCCGTCGGCAAAAACCGACGGGGTGGTCATCAACGACCGGTATTGGGCAAGTTCTTTATCTTCAGTCATCAAAGAAACCTTATGCTGCAACCGGCGGCAATGTATTAGCGGCCTGGGCGAACATCTGCTGGGAACCTGTTACGTATTGGCGCACCATTTCCGGAGCTACGGAACGCCATAATAAGAACTGTTTGCGCACCTCCACCATAAATGGTCGGTTAAGGCGAACCCAGGTGGCGG
Source organism: Phycisphaerae bacterium (assembly GCA_013044065.1). GTDB lineage: Bacteria > Planctomycetota > Phycisphaerae > WQYP01 > WQYP01 > JABEVA01. Next base: position 374 of record JABEVA010000183.1, on the reverse strand, counting down.
GACTGCCGGCCTGACGGAGCAGGGTCAGTTTGACTTCAAAGACGTTGGGTTCCGGCGTTGGATGAATGGCCAGCCAGAATTCCTGAATGACCCCCAAATCGTAAGGGGCGAGCCAAACTTGGGCGGTTATTCCGTGAATTCCCTGGTGGCTAAAGGCGGCGATTTTTTCAGCGGTAAAGCGCCCCACGCCACTTTGGGAAACGTCGCCGAAAAATTCTTCAATAAATTTGCAGATGCCGTGGGCGGCCAGGGCATTGACGGTAAAGGGAAGATCCACCTGGAGGATGTCGCCGACCGGTTCGGGAAGTTTCCAGTGACGCTGCAGGCTGGGTGCGGCGACGCGCGAAGCCATGCGCGCGGGCCATATCGTGGAG
>JABEVA010000182.1 GCA_013044065.1 Phycisphaerae bacterium | reverse complement strand
GTGTAGGCTCGGAAGGCCCGGCAAAAATAGGTGCGCCCCAGCCCGGCCCGCCGCGCCAGACCCGCCAGAGTATGCGGCTCCTGGTAAGCCTGATCAAGGTATTGCCGCACTTGTTCCAGGCGAGGCTGGGGAAGCCTCGTCGGCGTATGCGCAGGATGCACGCCGCTTTTCAGCGCACGCCGACAGCAATGGATCAGCAGCAATTTCCACAGGGCTTCCGACGCCTCCCGGTAACCAGGGGAACGCTGCTTCAATTCGCGTTCCAACGCAGCCAGCAGTTGCCCCAGTTCCTCCGCATCGGCAAACGGCAAACGCACGATCCGGTTCAAATGGTGCACAAATCGCGGGTGCAACGGTAGCAGCAACGGCACGACCGGCTGCAACTCCCGTGGCAGAATGGGCAGTGGATGCTTTTGCAGATCCAGATACACATTGAAGATTTCTATGCCGGACGGCCCGGTGAGAATGCAGTGCCGCTGGCCGTAATGGGTAACGCTCACCGACGGCCCGGCTTCGACAAAAGACTGGCCTTGAATATAGTGCCTTCGACGTCCCCGGATCACACAACTCAAGAGCACCACATCCAGCGTGTGAAACAGCATTTTTCGGTTGATGTAGTTCGGAAAATATTCGAGCGCGAAGCCCCACTCGCCAAGCGAAGCATGGCGTGGTCGAAGTTGGATCAACTGCTGCGGAGGTAAAACCGGCTCGCGCATCCATTCTCCTGCGCTAATCGCGTCCAGTAAATCGCGCAATATAGTCCATGAACATCAAAAAATAAAGTGTAATATTGATCCAGTTTGGTGCGTAAAGGAGCGTTTCATGAACACCCACATCACGCTTGAACAGGTCGCGGCCTACCAGGAAAATGGCTTTGTCCTGCACCGTCAATTTCTAAGCGGTGCGGAAGTGGCCGAGCTTAAAGCCGCCGTGCTCGAAGCCATCGCCGGGATGGGCAAAAACAAAGTTGCCGACGGCGGCCGCAAAATGGAAGACGGCGAACAATACTATGACAAGGTTTTTACCCAGCGCCTAAATCTCTGGCGGCTCAGTCCGGCGGTGCGGCGTTACATGCTGAACCCCGAACTGGGGCGTATGCTTTGCGCCCTGGCGGATGTGCCCAAAATTCGCGTCTGGCACGATCAGGCGCTGATTAAGGAACCTTTTGCGAATCCCACCGCGTGGCACTTGGATAATCCGTACTGGTCGTTCTACTCTCGCCAGGCAATTTCGATGTGGATTGCGCTGGAGCCGGCCACAACGGAAAACGGCTGCATGTGGTTCATCCCGGGTTCGCAAAAGCTCGCGAATTATCAGAATGTTGGCATCGGCCAAAACCTTGCCGATCTCTTCAAGATTTACCCACGCATGGCGGAAATCGATCCGGTCTGCGTGCCGATGCAACCGGGCGATTGCAGCTTTCACAACGGCCTGTGCGCCCACGGTGCCGGGGCGAATATGACGCGCACACGGCGCATCGCCATGACCTGCGCCTACATGCCTGATGGAAGCACCTTCAACGGCCAGGAGAATATTCTGCCGGAGAAATATTTCCAATCGCTTAAGCCGGGCGATGTGTTGGCCAATGACGACTGGAATCCGATTGTGTAAGCCAACGGCGCATAAAGCGGAAAAATCTCGTGAACACTATGCCCACCCGCGAACGTTTTCACGCGGTGATGAACTTCAAGCCATTTGACCGGCTGCAACTGCTGAAGTGGGCCCCATGGTGGGATCAAGCTTTGGCTCGCTGGCATACCAAAGGGCTGCTGCGGAATTGTACCGACCGTTACGAGATATGCTGTCATTTTAATCCGGACATTTTTTGGCAGGATTGGTTGCCGGTGCGGCGTGCCGGTTGTCCGCAGCCGGCCGCGCATGGCACCGGCATGGTTGCTTCGCTGGCAGACTACCAGCGGCTGCGTCTGTACTTGTACCCCACCGTGGAGGAACTTAGGGACCGGGCAATAATAACTTCACACTTTCCGGCTGGTTCTTTTGGCCGCTGGCGGCGTTGCTCGCTCCTTACAGACCCAAGGCTAGGGTATGCGCGTCGCTCGCGTCTTGTCAGCAGCCAAAATTACTGCGCCGTAAAACCCGAATTTATTTTTGCCCAGTCCCTTACCGACTGCTGGGCGCAGTGGGCTGCCTAGGCCAGGCGTCAGCGGCAAGGTCAGGCCGTGCTCTGGTTTACGTTGGATGGCTTCTTCTGGTTTCCACGAACTCTTTTGGGCATCGAAGGACATCTGTACGCTTTTTACCGACCAGCCAGAGTTGAGGCACGCCATCAATTCCGATCTGACCGCTTGGCACACCCGGATCATTGAGAATATCTTTTCGATATGTACGCCAGATTTCATGACCTTTGCCGAAGACATGAGTTACAACCACGGTCCCATGTTGGCCCGGGAGCTTTTTGATGAGTTCCTAAGATTCTATTACGCACCTGTCGTACCACTGCTCAAAGAACGCGGCGTTTTTACCCTGGTGGATTCCGACTGCGAGATCGCCATACCCACCGCATGGTTTGCCGACGCTGGCATCGAGGGCTTACTTCTACTGGAACGGCAGGCCGGCGTCGACATCGCCGCCCTGCGCCGGGAGTTCCAGCGGTTGCTGCCCACAGCGGCCAAGGGAGGCCTTCTGATCAGTTGTGAGCATCAAACGCCGCCCGAGGTTGCCTACCACGACTATCAACTTTACCTCTCGCTGTTCCGCCAGTACGCAGCGGAAATAGGTCAAATGAAAAAGGCCAAAGCTGCGGTTCGGGGGGCGCGAGACGCTCAATCCGGGATTGCGGTTGCAGACGACGCCGCGTGAGGCTTGCGGTTCGGGCCGCGGGAGTCGGCAATCATGGGCGGTGCCAGCCGGGATACCATGTCACCGGCTGCTTGTCATACCGAAAGAACCGTACGGGATCTTCCACCACGCGGGGGCCATGGTGCGGTTCGTCGATGGAAAAGACTCTGTTGTTCAATGACTACGACGCCGTCGATCCAAGGTTCGGCTCGTAGAAAATCGGCACCGGGTTCAGAATGAGTCTGGTGGACGCCACCCTCGCGCCATTTCGTAACAACCCACCGAGGAAAGCAACGGAGACATCCTCTGGGCCGTGGGCATCTGTATAAACTTCTTGCAAACTGCGGGCACCCCGGTTTACGCCTCACATGGAGGATCTGGCTGGCTCAATAGCCGGCAGCGGATTGGCGTCAATTTCCAGACGCTGCTGGCGGCAACTCAAAATAAGGTTGGTTGTGCCCGCCGCGAATTCCAACAACCGCCGGCCGACGCTTTCCAGCCGCCATCCACGCAGCAGGTCGATATGGCTAAGATTCTTGCGTTCAAGCAAAGCCTGCGCCAGTTGCACCAGTTCCGCCTGCGAGGTCACCGCGGCCGTGGACAACGACTGCCCCAGACACAAAACCTGAGTAATGGACCAGAGCATGTCGGCATAAAGTTTACAACGCGGGGAATCATTCGAGGGTTCCGGTGGAACCGGCCATGTATTTGGCCCAGACGAACGAACCTGCCCGATCAGTTCCAGAATGGTAGGTCCGTACGAAGCCAATTCTCCCGGCGGAAAATTTTTGATCTTCGCCAGCGAAGCCAGCCTGGCCGGCGGGCTTTTGGCGATGTCGCGGAGAACTTCATCCGGCAGCAGGCTCCGGGCCGGCAGGTTGTGCTCAAAGGCGACCTGTTCCCGCCAGGCCGCCAGCGCCCGTAGAATCGCCAGATTTTCCGCCGTATACGATTTTGCGGTTTTTATTTTCAGATACACTTTTTGCGCATCCGGTGCGACTGCCGCCGCCGCCGTAAGCTCCTCGCAGGCCGCGGTGGCCCAGGTGCGACGGTTCAGACGGCCCAGTTCAGCGTCCAAACAATCGTAAATCCGCAGCAAATACCGTACATCGTCCACCGCGTATTCAAATTGCGAGCCGGTTAATGGACGGCGATTCCATGCGCTATACGTATGGGCTTTGGCCAGCAAGATCCCCGCAAATTCCTCCGCCAGTTTCCAGTAGGCCAGGGGATACCCCATGCCGATAAGCCCGGCCAGCATCTGCGTATCCAGGACGTTGGCCGGGGCCAGACCACCCTGGCCAAACGCGATCGCCAAATCCTGCTCGCCGGCATGGCACACTTTGAGAATCTTCGGGTCCGCGACGAGCTTCCACAATGGTGCCATATCCTCTATAGCCATGGAATCAATAAGTTCCACCCGCTCCCGCGTAGCCACCTGCACCAGGCATAGAACCGGCTGATAGGTGAATTCGCCGATAAATTCAGTATCAAATCCAAACACGCCACCGGCCGCCAGATGATCACAGACTTTGTGAAACTCCGCCGGGGTATCAATTAAATGTTGGGGCACCAATGGTAATTGATCAGGCAATGAACCTTCCATGGTGGGTATTGTGCCGCGTCCGGTGCCTGCTGGCAAGCCTGCTCTGGGATGTTCTTGAGCGTGTAACCAAGAAGCAGTGACGGTGGTTGCCGCCGGAACGGGCTGCGGGCTTTGTCCACAGGACCGCCGGTCGCGAAGCTGGACCATTAAATGAGATTGAGTCTCAATTGACCTAAGCTAGCCGGAGGTATAGGATTAAGGGCAGAGAGTGGATGCACCGGCCGGACGGTTTGGCGACGGGGCAGGCCGGTTAGGGCATCCGCTTTTACGCTAAAAGTTTGGAGTTCGCGCCATGTCTACAGATACCGGAACCATCGAAACCCTCGCCAATAAAGAGTACGAGTGGGGTTTTGTCACCGATATTGACGCCGATGCTCTTCCCAAAGGCCTCAACGAAGACATCATTCGCGAAATTTCCCGTCGCAAGGACGAGCCGGAATTTCTGCTGGATTTTCGCCTGAAAGCCTATCGCCATTGGTTGACCATGGTGCCGCCGCAATGGGCCAATATCAAGTATCCGCCCATCGACTTTCAGGACATCATTTATTATTCCGCCCCAAAATCCAAAAAGAAGCTGGCCAGTCTGGACGAAGTTGATCCCGAATTGCTCCGTACCTACGCCAAGCTCGGCGTGCCGCTGGCGGAACAGAAATTGCTCGCCAACGTAGCCGTGGATGCGGTTTTCGATAGCGTTTCCGTTGCTACCACCTTTAAAGCCAAGCTCGCCGAAATGGGGGTTATTTTCGGATCGTTTTCCGAAGCCGTCAAAACCCATCCCGATCTCGTGCGGAAGTATCTGGGGTCCGTGGTTCCGTATTCCGATAACTTCTACGCCACGCTCAATTCCGCGGTGTTCAGTGATGGCTCATTTTGCTTTGTGCCCAAAGGTGTCCGCTGTCCCATGGAACTTTCCACCTACTTCCGCATTAACGCCAAGGAAACCGGCCAGTTCGAACGCACGCTGATCATCGCCGAAGAGGGTGCCTATGTCAGCTATCTGGAAGGCTGCACCGCGCCCATGCGCGATGAAAACCAGTTGCATGCCGCGGTGGTGGAACTCGTGGCCATGGACAACGCCCAAATCAAATATTCAACGGTGCAGAACTGGTATCCCGGGGACAAACAGGGAAAAGGTGGAATTTATAATTTTGTCACCAAACGCGGCAAGTGCCTGGGGCAAAACTCGCGGATTTCCTGGACGCAGGTCGAGACCGGCTCGGCTATCACCTGGAAATATCCCAGTGTGATTTTACAGGGCGACAATTCCATCGGCGAGTTCTATTCCGTGGCTTTGGCCAACAATTACCAGCAGGCCGATACCGGTACCAAAATGATTCATATCGGCAAAAATACCCGCAGCACCATTGTGTCCAAGGGCATATCGGCCGGCCACGGTCAAAATACGTATCGCGGCCTGGTCAAGGTGCTCAAGGGTGCGGCCAACGCCCGCAATTACACCCAGTGCGATTCGCTGCTGCTGGGCGATCAATGCGGAGCACATACTTTTCCGTACATTGAAATGAAAAATACCACCTCGCGTGCCGAACACGAGGCCTCCACCTCCAAAATCGGCGAAGATCAGCTCTTTTACTGCAAACAGCGCGGTATTGCCCTGGAAGATGCCGTCAACATGATCATCAACGGCTTTTGCAAGGAAGTGTTCAAGGAACTGCCCATGGAATTTGCCGTCGAAGCCCAGAAACTCCTGGGCGTAAGCCTGGAAGGCAGCGTGGGCTGACCGGCGGACTAACCAACCAGAACTCTGTAACGGTAAAAACTCAAAACCAGAGGAATCCAATGCCAATTCTCGAAATAAAAGATCTGCAAGCCGGTATCGCCGGACGACAAATCCTCCGCGGGGTGAATTTAACGATTGCCCCGGGCGAAGTCCATGCGATCATGGGACCTAATGGCTCGGGTAAAAGCACCCTGGCCCAGGTGCTCGCCGGGCGTGATACCTATGTGGTCACCGGCGGATCAGTCCGGTTGAATGGACAGGATCTGCTGGATATGTCGCCGGAAGAGCGGGCCTGTGCGGGCCTCTTTCTGGCGTTTCAATATCCCGTCGAAATTCCCGGCGTGTCCACCAGCTATTTTCTCAAGGCCGCCCTCAATGCCGTGCGTAAATACCATGGCCAGCCGGAACTCGATGCAATGGATTTTCTTAAGCTCATGAAACAAAAAATGAAATTACTGGATATGGACACCAGCTTTTTGTCGCGGGCGGTCAACGAAGGCTTTTCCGGCGGCGAAAAGAAACGCAACGAAATTTTGCAGATGGCTGTGCTGGATCCAAAACTGGCCATTCTCGACGAAACCGATTCCGGCTTGGATATTGACGCCCTGCGCATTGTTGCCGGCGGAGTCAATTCTCTGCGCGGGCCGGACCGCGGCATACTGCTGGTAACGCATTATCAGCGTCTGCTGAATTACATCGTTCCGGATTATGTCCATGTACTGCGCGATGGACAGATCATTAAATCCGGCGATAAAAATCTCGCCCTGGAACTGGAAGCCCGCGGCTATGGTTGGCTTGAAGAACCGGTCGCCGTCCATTGATCCTGCCGTTTCCAGCGATTTGTGAATTTCAACGGTGCTATATCCATGACCCAATTGATGACCAATACAAGCTACCTCCAGCGGCTGCTACCCAGCGCTTCGGATTCCTCCCCAGGCCCTCTTTGGCTGCAAGCCCGGCGGGAAGAGGCCCGCCAGCAGTGGCTGCGCGCCGGTTTGCCGAAAAATACTGACGAGCAATGGCGTTTTACCGACTTATCCCCGCTGGCGGAGACTGTTTTTTCATCCACCGCCGCTGCCTTGGCCGCTGCGCCGTCATCGGATGGCCGCCTGCCCGGAATCGAGGCTGCCGAGCTGGTGTTGGTCAACGGGAAGTTCCATCACCAGGCCTCTCGTTTGCCGCCCGCTCCGGTAAAAATAGCGTTGCTCTCGCAAGCCGCCGCCGCGGAGTTGAAGATATTTGAAGACCTGCTGGGGACCCAGGCCCGCCCAACCCATCACGGTCTCAGCGCTCTGAACACCGCTAATTTTAGCGATGTGGTGCTTGTCGAGGTGCCGGCAGGCATCACCGTCGCTGCGCCTCTGAATTTGATTGTGCATGCCGTCGGCGCACAGCCGTTTGCCGCCTATCCCCGAATCCTTCTTAAAATCGGGGCCAATTCCAGCGTGACCGTGGTTTTAAGCTTTGCCGGGCCTGACAACCTCGCCTATTTGACGAATTCCCTGGTGGAAACCTATGTTGGTGTCGGCAGCAGGGTGGAGTTGGTCAAAATTCAGCGCGAGGGAACCGCCGCCTCACATATCGGCTCGGATTATGTTCATCTGGACCGGGACGTGACCTTTCAATCCTTATCCCTCAATCAAGGCGGTCTGCTGGTACGCAACAATGTTACCGTGACTCTGGCCGGACCCGGTAGCCAGGCCACGCTCAATGGCCTTTCCATGACGGCGGGGCGGCAGCATGTGGACAATCACACCATGCTCGATCATGCACGCGAACATTGCGCCAGCCACGAGTTGTACAAGAGCCTCCTGGCGGGCCGGTCCAGCGGAACCTTTACCGGCAAAATTCTGGTGCGGCCCGGATCCCAAAAGACCGATGCCAAACAAACCAGTAAGGCCGTGTTGCTTTCCAGCCAGGCCACCATGAATTCCCAACCGCAGTTGGAAATCTATGCCGATGATGTCAAGTGTACCCATGGTTCCACCAATGGACCGTTGGATGATGAGCAACTCTTTTATCTGCGGGCCAGAGGGCTGGCCTATAATCAGGCCCGGGCCATGTTGACCAGCGCCTTTGCCGCCGATGTGCTGGCCCGTGTGTGGCAGCCGGCTTTGCGCACCATGTTGGAAGACCTCGTGGTCACCGAATTGCATAGGCTGGAGCGGGAGGAATTTTAACATGGCCGTCACCACCGTAAAATCCACCCGCGGCCAAGGATCGCCCACGCCTCTGGCACCGGCCTTTTCCCCCGACGACATCCGTGGTGACTTTCCGATTTTGCAGCTCACCGCCCATGGCCGGCGCCTGGCCTACTTGGATAATGCCGCCACCAGCCAGAAACCCCAGGCCGTGATTGCCGCGATAACGCGGTTTTACAACAGTCAAAATGCCAATATTCATCGGGGTGTTTATCAGTTAAGCATGGAGGCGACTGCCACGTATGAAGCGGCACGGGAGCGTGTGCGGCAGTTCATCAACGCTACAGATTCCCGGGAAATAGTATTTGTGCGCGGGGCCACCGAAGCGATCAATCTGGTTGCCACAAGTTGGGGCGGTGCCAATGTGCGCTCTGGCGATGAAATTATCCTTTCCACGCTCGAACATCATTCCAATATCGTCCCCTGGCAAATGCTCGCTAAGCGCGCCGGTGCCGTGCTGCGGGTGATTCCAATCAACGACGTCGGAGAGCTTTGCCTGGACGAATACGAAAAGTTGCTCAATCCACGCACCCGGCTGGTGGCCATAACGCACGTATCCAATGCGCTCGGTACCATCAACCCGGTGCAGCGCATGGTGCGGCTGGCCCATGCGGCCGGGGCGCTGACGCTGGTCGATGGCGCACAATCGGTCCCTCACCTGCCCATTGATGTGCGGGCTATCGACTGCGACTTTTTTGTGTTTTCCGGCCACAAGATATGCGGGCCTACGGGCATCGGCGTGCTCTACGCCAGAGAGCCGATCTTACAGGCCATGCCGCCTTATCAGGGCGGCGGCGACATGATTGAAACCGTCACCTTTGACCAAACCACCTACGCCCCGGCTCCCCAGAAATTTGAAGCCGGAACGCCAAATATCTCCGGGGCTTTAGGACTCGCCGCCGCCCTGGATTACATCACCGGTATCGGTCTGGATCGCATTGGCGGCTATGAGCAGCAACTGCTGCTTTATGCCCAGGAAAAACTCACCCGCGTCAAAGGCCTGAAAATTGTCGGTACCGCTGCGGAAAAGGCCGCGGTGATTTCCTTTGTGCTCGCCTATGCCCATCCCCATGATGTGGGTACCATTCTCGATGGTCAAGGCGTGGCCATCCGCACCGGCCATCATTGCTGCCAGCCGGTGATGGACCGTTACGGAATTCCGGCCACCGCGCGGGCCTCCCTGGCCTTTTATAACACGCGCGAAGATGTCGATCAGTTGGTGCTGGGACTGGAAAAGGTGAAAGAGGTTTTCGGCTGATGTCGGATTTACGCGAACTTTATCAGGAAGTAATTTTGGACCACGCCAAAAAGCCGCGGAACTTCCATACCATGCCGGATTCCGCCCACGCCGCCGATGGGCACAATCCCCTGTGCGGCGATCGTCTCCGGGTTTTCGTACGGGTGGAAAATGGGGTGATTGAGGATGTTAGCTTTACCGGGTCCGGCTGTGCCATTTCCACCGCATCCGCCTCGATGATGACCGAGGCTCTCAACGGTAAGTCGCTGGCCGATGCCCAGGCCATTTTTGAGAGCTTCCATAATCTACTCACCACCGGAAACCATGCGGATAAAGATGAAGAATTGCTGGGCAAATTGGCGGTATTCGGCGGTGTACGGGAATTTCCGGTGCGGGTCAAATGTGCCACCTTGGCCTGGCATACCTTGCAGGCCGCGCTCCAGGGCAGCGCCGCGCCGGTAAAAACAGAATAGGTTGTTTTTCAGGAATTGGAATTAGCCATGGCAGTGACATTAACTCCGCGGGCCGCCCAGGAAATTAAGGCCATCATCAAAGATCAGGCCATGGCTGACCATGTGGTGCTGCGCGTCGGCATCAAAGGCCGCAACATGCACGGCTTTAACTATATTCTGGATCTGACTGAGGTTTCAGCCGATGACGATGTGACCGGCGTTTCACAGGATATCAAAGTGGTGTGCGATCCCACCAGTTTTCCAAGTTTGGATGGTACGGAAATTGACTTCAAAGATGAAGCGGGTGGGCGGGGCTTTACCTTCAAAAATCCTCATGCCACACGTTTGCCCGTAAAGCCCGCCGCCGAAAGTTCCGCCGGCACCGCATCTCCGGCCGCTGGCGGGGAATCCGTGGCGGATGGGACCAAGGCCCCGTCGTCGCCTGAATTTTCCGGTCTGCATGATAAAGTGCTGGAGGCGGAAATTATCGAAAAGCTCCGCACTATTTTTGATCCCGAAATTCCCGTCAACATCTATGATCTGGGCCTGATCTACAAAATAACCATTCTGCCCGAGCGCGAAGTCGTCATCGATATGACCCTCACGGCCCCCGGCTGCCCGGTGGCCGGCTCCATGCCCCCGGCGGTTGCCGCGGCGGTCGAAACCATTGCTGCGGTGAAGGGGGCGAAAGTGAATCTGGTGTGGGATCCACCCTGGAGCAAGGATCGCATGTCGGAAGAAGCCCAATTGGCCCTCGGCCTCATGTAGTGGCCACCGGGGTCTGCTCCTGGTCGTCTTCCCTCGTGCCGCCATCGTCCCCATCCCGCCTTCTGCCTTCGTGCCGATGTCTATCGGGATGTCTAACGGGCACACCCGTCTAACGCCCATCGCCGCTTCGCCATTGACACGCACGCTCTTCGCTCGTAAGGTGAAAATTGTATTTGGCAGTTGCGCGACGAAATTAGCGGTTCTACTTTAGAAAGGGGAATGTCATGGGATTGACTTCGATCATGGGGCAGGGGGTGGATTTTATCCTAGGGCCGATCAGCCGGGCTATGCCGGTGGCGGCTGCGGACCACGGCTCCATGCTTATCTGGATTATCATCGCGGTGGTGGCGGTGGTGGCGGTGGTCTTCTTCATCGCCATTGCCCAGGTGTTCACGTTGTGGCTGCAAGCCTTTTCGGCGCACGCGGACGTGAGCATGTGGGCACTTATCGGCATGCGCTTGCGCAAAGTGAACGCCCGCGAAATTACCACCACCAAAATCTCCATGGTCCAGGCCGGGTTGCAAGTCACCACCAACCAATTACAGGCCCATTTTATGGCCGGCGGCAATGTCACGCGGGTCTCCAGAGCCATGATCGCCGCCCATCGGGCCCAAATTGATCTGCCTTGGGGCATGGCCACGGCCATTGATCTGGCCGGCCGCGATGTGCTCGAAGCGGTGCAGACCAGCGTCAATCCACGCGTTATTGATGTGCCCGGACCCAACAGCGGCCGGCAAACCCACGATGGCGTGGCCAGGGACGGCATTCAACTTCGGGTCAAGGCTCGGGTCACCGTACGAACCAACATGAAGCAACTCGTCAGTGGTGCCGGCGAAGAAACCGTGGTGGCCCGTGTGGGTCAGGGCATTGTCGCGGCCATTGGCTCGGCGGATACGTACAAACATGTCCTGGAAAGTCCGGATCTCATCAGCAAGGCCGTGTTGGCCAACGGGCTTGACGCGGGCACCGCCTTTCAGATTTTATCGATCGATATCGCCGATATGGATGTCGGAGACAACGTCGGCGCGGAATTGCAAACGCGGCAGGCCGAAGCCAATAAGCAGATTTTCCAGGCTGAGGCAGAAAAGCGCCGGGCCATGGCCGTCGCCCAGGATCAGGAAAACCGCGCCTTGGCCCAGTTAAATCGCGCCAAGGTTATTGAAGCGGAAGCCCAGATTCCGTTGGCCATGGCCGATGCCTTTCGCAGCGGGCATCTGGGCATTATGGATTACTATCGCATGAAAAACATTCAGGCCGACACGTCCATGCGCGATAGCATCGGCAAGCCTGCAACGGATTCGGCTGCGGGCAACTCCGGAGCCGCGTAATTCTCTTGCTTCGGTGTCAGGTCATTAAAAAGGAGTTGGGCTGTGGCCGAG
>JABEVA010000181.1 GCA_013044065.1 Phycisphaerae bacterium | reverse complement strand
GTGGACCCGACTTCCGCCACGCATGGCGGGGGGCGCACCCCGCCACACCCAATGTGGTTCCAGATATCCAACGTGCGGCTACTGACAGCACCGGCCTCCAAAGTTGGCTTACCGGCGAAAAGCGTCATGGCACCGATTTACCGTTGGGCACCGATTCCAAAGTGGCAGGGAACGCCGGTTCGGGTGGATGTGCTCGATACCGATGCCTTCCACTTGAACGGGCAGGCTCCAGGCTTGCCCCAAGCCATGGTAAAGGCCCTTGAGCTGGGTGGTTGTCACGCCCGGCTGATTCCACCGAGTAAACTGGCATCGGCATTGGAGCGCCAGAAGCCCGGCCTTTTGGTGATCAGCGGGCTTGGTTTTGACGAGAATGCTGCACCAGATATACTTGCGTTCCTAAAGCACGGCGGCGGCCTCTGGCTAATTGGTAGAGGCCCCATCCTTTCCAAGGCCATGGTCAAGCTTGGCGCAAAATGGGTCAGCGATCCTGCGTACCGCGCCCCCGTCGGATTCAGGCGAATCCTTGATGGGCAGAACCTCCGCTTTCGGGCACGCCAGTTTGCGACACCGGATTTTCAGTTGACAGCGCGGGGCCGGAGATGGTTTCCTTTCTTTTTCTCCAGTAATCCTGCGACCAGTGCCGCGATTTTGTCGGCCAATAATTCCACCTGCTACCTTGCGACTCCGCCTTGGGTATCGGTCACGCCAATCCTGCAGGTGGGCCTGGTGCAGAAGAATTGGGTCTTCCAGAATGACCTCTTCACGGGCTGGATCATGGCGCTGTTTCGTTACGGGGGGGGGCGGTTTGCCGGCGCACGCGTGCTATACTGCGGATTGCCGTGCGGACAATCCCTCCTGTCTCCTTCGCGTCCGACCTTTGCCGCCACCGTCATCGCCTGTGCTCAGCGGCTGGCTGTGCCGTATCCGCTTCATCCTTGGACCAGGCGTCCGCCGCTGGTCGGTCTGCCGCCGCTTACGCGCAAAAATTACTTTCGCTATCCCGGTCCGATTTTTATGCCGCTGGACATCAGCGGAGCGCCCCAGCGGGTGCGTAATCCGCTATTTTGGGAGAATCTGCGCCTCGCCGGATTTAACGCCTTTGACAGTGGCATTGTGTGGCGAAGGAACGTGGATGCCGCGGGTAACGTCATCGATTGGCCCCGCATGGATCGCGTTGTCACCGCGGCCCAAAAACACGGTCTGCGGGTGGTCTTCGATCCGTATACGTTTGCGTGGAACCAAATGGCCTGGGCTGGCCCGCAGGGTCCCAGCGGACCGTCTTTCTATAATCCATTATTTCGTAAGCGATTTATCCACGCGATGAACAGCTTGGCGAAGCGTTATGCTGGAAATCCTGCCGTTGTCGCGATGTTCGCCACGCCGTACACCGGAACCTCCTCTTTCCACATCGACGCCACCGCCGCCGGGAAAGTAGCCTGGCAGCAATACGTACGTAAAACACTGGGGCTATCGCTCTCCCAGGCCGAACGCCGCTACAGCGTTCACTGTGCCACCTGGGCCGATCTGCCGCTGCCCCGGCCCACGCTGGACCGACCCTATAACCTTGGCCCACTATGGTCAGACTACCTGCAATTTTTTATCAGAGGCTACCATCGTTTCATGCGGCAGGTGATCAAAGGAATTCGTTCCCAGTGTCCAGATATGCCACTCATCCTGCGCGGCAGCTATTTGGACGTGGCGATCAACATGACGCTGGCTTCGGAATTCTCCGGCGTGGAAACGCATTGTGAATGTATCGAGACGAGCCCCGATGTGGAAGGCTATTATCGTGGCTTGGGACTGCGTTACGGAGTTCCGACCAGTGCTGAAAATGGCTGGCCCAAGAGTCGTGGTGGACCACTTCGCATGGCGCTGGCCAGCTTCCTGTTGGGCGGCTACAACGACTTTATGTATTCCTTTGGTGGGCCGGAATGGGCCCGGCCTTCGTTGGATGCGTTTTATAACGCCGAAGAGGATGTCCGCGCCTTGCACCAACGTCACGCCCACTATCCCGCCAGCAACGTGGCCCTGCTTAATCCGGACACCACGCTTTATATGAGTCGACCGGACGACTATCGGTCTATACAGGACGTGCCGCATCTGGAATTTTTGATGGAACGGCTGGGATTCAACTTCGAGTGTGTCGCTGCTCAATTCCCCAAACTCAACGGACTGAAAGTTATCATAGACGACGGTGCTAACGAGGTATTAACCGCGCACTGCCGCAATGCACTTATTCGGTGGGTTCGTGAGGGTGGCGACCTGATCGTGTTCCCTCGCACTGGCCAATATACGCTCGATGGCAGCGCCAGTTTACCGGCGGCGCTCGGCATAAACTTCGATTGTCCGCCAGGTCCGCAGGGATTGCTTTTTTCCAGGGTGATACCGGTCGGAAAAGGGCGAATTATTGAGCTTCCCTTTGTCCCCGCCAATCACCATAATAAACCGGCGGTGACATATTTTAGCCGGCTGTTGGTGCGGCTTGGGGCGATTCGTGAAGTGAAAGTCAGTCCGCGCGTGAACAGCGCCTGTTTCAACGCCCCGGGGCGGACCTATGTGGTGCTTTGCAATAAGTCACACCGTTATGTTCACGCTTTCTTCCGCGAGTCAACTTTACCGGCAGCCAAGGCGTCGCTGCCTGATTTAACATTGAAACTGACCCCTTCGTTTGCCTTCCGGGAAGCCAAGGATGTTGGCCACAACCTGCCATTGCCCATGCATCATGGCGCCGTTACGATCAACTTGGATCGCACACACTTCACGGTGGTTGAGTTTAAACGCTGATCGGGTAACATCTTGAAAACCGCCCTCTTTGCATGTGGCCATCATCCCGCGGAAACACCGGAAGAAACGACAGGAGGTGGGTAAAATGGCGTTACCGACATTAACGCCCAAGTGCGGAGTAAGGTTCCACCATCTTTGATATTCTAGGAGCATCATGCCGGAAGAAGTGCGTACCAATGAGGAATCGGCGATGGTTAGGCGGTGGGTGAGCCGCCTCACTGGTTCGGGATCGACTGCCCCACCATTGCGCATCGAGTGTCGGAGGCAGGGCTGGGGCACCATGAAAATCGGGCGTTCATGCATCGGTACGCCGCTTTGTCTCGGCGGGCGCACTTGTGTGCATGGGCTGGGGACCCACGCGTCCAGTGAGATTGTCGCGTCCTATCCCGAGCCGATGCGTCGCGTTCGGGCCGTCGTCGGAATGGACCAAAATTCAGCCACAAAAAATTACGCCGGTCGAGGCGTGAGCCTGGTCTTTTCGGTGAGGGTGGGGGAAAGGACGTTATGGCGTAGCGGTGCCTTATCGATCGATTCGGCACCGCAGCCCGTGGACCTGGAACTGCCTGGCGTGATGGCGATGACACTCTGCGTGGACGCGGAAGGGGGTGATATCCACCTGGCTCATGCGGATTGGGCTGATCTGCGGGTACTTGTGGGTGATGGAAATTGGGTTTTGGCGGGCATGCTCGACGGCGCGGTGGATCTTGATCTGGGGGCACCGATTTCCTTCCGGCTGGATGGTAAGAAGTCAGACGGACTTCTGCCTTTCTGGCACCGTACCTGCCAATCCACGGAAAAGGAGAATGGAGTATGCCTTCATCAGGTGGCCATGCGGGATGCGGCTACAGGCGTAGAGTGTCGTCTGGAGGTGCGGGAATTTGCTGGTTTTCCCGCCGTGGAATGGACGCCGTATTTCCACAATGCCGGCCCCCACGACTCACCGATATTGGAGGGGATGCAGTCGCTGGATGTTCGCTGGTTGTTCCGTGGTGAAGCCGCCGTGCTGCACCGAAGCCACGGGTCTCGCAATGCGGTGGATGATTTTCTGTATTGCCGAGATGCCTTGATGCCAGGGAGCCATATTCGCGTGGCTCCTGGCGGCGGACGGTCGTCCAACCAGTGGCTGCCCTTTTTCAATCTGGAAACGAACGCTACAGGGCTTATCCTCGGGATTGGTTGGACGGGAGAGTGGGCGGCGGAATTCCGGCGGGATTTCACCGATACGGTTAACATCCAGGCCGGTATGAACCATACGCACCTGCGACTGCGCCCAGGGGAGAGCATTCGCCTTCCGAGCATCCTTCTGCTATTCTGGCAAGGAACACCGATTCACGGAACGAATCTTCTGCGGCGCTTCATTCTTCGCCATCATACCCCACAGGTTGGGAATCAGCCGTTGCGGGCACCCATCAGTTGTATAACGTGGGGCGGGATGAAAACCGAGTCTCATCTGGCACAGATAGCAATCATCCGGGAGCAGAAACTGCCCTACGACTACTATTGGGTTGATGCTGGTTGGTATGGTCCGGCCGATAGTATTTCCCAGAACGAGTTTGGGGAGGAGTGGGCTAAACATTGTGGCGACTGGAATGTGAATCCAGCCGCACATCCTCAAGGCCTCAAGGTTTTGAGCGACGCCGCCCGCGCCGCTGGCATGAAATTTCTGCTCTGGCTTGAGCCCGAGCGTGCGGTTTGCGGAACACCCATTACGCAGGAGCATCCGGAATGGTTTCTTGGGGATGCTGCCAAGCCTGGAGGCAATCTACTTTTTAATCTTGGCCTTCCCGCGGCGCGCCGGTGGCTTACCGACTTCATTTCCAGATTGCTACAAGAGCATGGGGTGGATGGTTATCGCCAGGATTTTAACATCGAACCGTTGCGCTACTGGCAGACCGCCGACGAACCGGACCGCCAGGGCGTTACGGAGATCCGCTATATTGAAGGACTCTATGCATTCTGGGATGAATTGAGGTTCCGGCATCCGGACCTTCTGATCGACAATTGCGCCAGTGGCGGCCGACGGATTGACGTGGAGACCATCAGCCGCAGTATTCCACTCTGGCGAAGCGACCTGCAGTGCCATCCGACGTTTAACCCGGTCGGTGGGCAGGTGCAGACGCACGGACTGGCCCATTGGGTTCCGCTAAGCGGTGATGGTACGCAGTGTCGCCCTGGTGACACCTACAGCTTCCGTAGCGTGCTGTCAGCCGCGCTGGCATTCTTTCTGTTCGCCTATGAGCACGATTTAGCCAAGACCAGTCCGGGTTATCCCTACGAATGGCATCGCCGTATGATGGACCAGCATCGGCGGGCCCGGCCACTTTTCTATGGTGACTATTATCCACTGACCGGTCGTGACGCCGCACCCGACGGCTGGATGGCGTACCAATTTCACCGGCCTGATCTGGAGGAGGGAATGGTGCTGGCGTTTCGTCGCGACAACAGCCCATTCAGCCAAGCCTCATTTAAATTATGCGGCTTAACGCCAGCGTGCCGGTATCTGCTGGAGGATGCGGACGTGGGTGAACCGACCTCTATAAGCGGCGAAATGCTCACAGAATGCGGCATCTTGATTTTATTGGGGAAACCTCGGGAGAGTCGTCTGATGTTTTATAGGAAAAAATGATGGTGGAGATCCCGCGACGGTTAAAGATAGTTCTGGCTATGGCCTTAGGGCTGTTGGCGGAAGGGAGCGGTTCCCGGTTCTCCGCGGAGGTAGTGCACCTTGTTTTGGTGCAAGCTGGGCAGTGTTCTCCCGAGGTCGTTGCAGGGCTAACGGAAGGGGAAATCCGTCGTGAAAAATGATAAGGCCTCACCCATCAAACTGGCGTGGCGCATTGGTTACCTCTGGTATGAATCGCCTGCAGAGTTCCGACGGCTGCTGACGTTCCTGGAACGCCATCGTGGGGTGGTGGACGAGGTGGCGTTGTTTGAAACCATCACCCATCACCTTTATGTGCCACTGGAGATTTTCGCCCCGCGGGCGGCGCTCATAGGAAACCGCGTGCGGGCTCTAAAGAAGGCCGGCTTTTCCAATATCGGGATCAATGTGTTGACGACCATTGGCCACATGGATGAAGCGTGGGATTACAATGTGCCACTGCCCTTTCAACCCATGGTCGGTCATGATGGCAAAACGTCAAAGGGCTGTGCCTGTCCGAATACGCCAGAACTACGCCGTTACGTGCGGGCCAAGTATGAACTGGTGGCCCGCGCCAGCCCGGATTTTATATGGGTGGATGACGATATCCGCATGCATCAACACAGCGTGGCATACGCGTGCTTTTGTCCACGGTGTCTGGCCATTTTCAATCAGGCCATGAGCAGTCATTATTCCCGTGAATCCCTGGTGGCGGCACTTAACGATCCGGCCCAGGGGACGTGCCGTCGCGCGTGGGCTGGCCAGAACATTGCCACCATTGAAAACCTGCTATCCGAGGTGGCCAAGGCGGTGCACAGCGTTAATCCGGGCATTACCACGGGGCTGATGACGGCGGGCCCCGGTTGGTCCACCTATTCGGGGCAGGCTTTTGACCGCTGGTTTCCCGCGTTGCAGGCCACCAAGGCTCGACCAGGTGGGGGGTTTTATTCCGACGAACATCCTTTCGGTGCCATAAACAAGTCTCTGGAGGTGGGTCGGCAGCGGGCTGCCCTGCCACCAAGCGTGACGGACTGCCAGTATGAGTTGGAGAACTTTCCCTACCAGAGCCTGCTTAAATCAACCGCAACAGTGATGAACGAATGTACGCTGGCCTTCGCGGTCGGACTAAATGGTATCGCCTTCAACGCCATCGGTATGTCCGGCGGTGGTGACTTGGCTGAATTCGATGCCATTCCGCAGCGGGCTGCGGTGCTGCGCCCGCACTGGGAGCGGCTGGTCAAGCACGCCGCGGGCTTGCCGACCACTGGTCTCTGGCCCGCCTGGAGTCCGAGCTTGATGGCATGTCGGTCGCTTCGTCCCGGCGAAGACTGGTTTGCTGCCGACCAACGCTATGACATTAGCCGCTCCAGCATTCTCGCTCAGATCGGACTACCGCTGGCGGTGGATCGCTCCGGGTCGGCGACCGTGCTGGCGGGCCATGTGGCGGAGGGTTTTGACACTGCGGAACTCCAGGAGATGTTAGCTGGCGGTGTGCTGATGGATTCCACCGCCCTGCAAGTTCTTGCCCAGCGCGGACTCGACCATTTAACGGGTGTTCGCGTGACACGGCGGCTGGATAACGGTGTGTGGGAACGCCTTACGCGCGATCCCCTGAATGGTCGGCATGGCGCGGAGGTGCGCGATGCCCGCATCGAGTTCTGGGGCGATGCCAGTGGTGCCGCCGATGAACTCGTGCCCACGGAAAAGGGCGTACGCATCCTGGCCAATATGGAGAACTACGAGAGTAAGCACCAAGGCCGGTGCATGACCGCGTATCAGAATGCACTGGGCGGACGGGTGGTGGTCATGGGTTACGCGCCATGGATGTTCCTGCATTCCATTGCCAAGCGGCGACAGATGCAGAATGTTGCCGATTGGATTACGCGTGGAAAGTTGCCCGTGCGCATCGTGGAAACAGTTTCACTGGTGCCGTTGGTGCGAATGTCCGCGGCACGGGACCGTGGTGTTGTGGTACTGCTCAATGCGGGGCTTGATCTCATTGAACGGGCCACGGTGCAAATCCGTGCGCCAAATGTGTCTGTGCATCTATGTACTGCCGGGAGCACCCGCAGATTACCTTCGCATACAATCCGCGGTGGTGTTGCGATCCGCTTGGAAGGGATCGCACCGTGGACGACGGCGGTGCTCCTGCTGGGAGGGCTTTAGTATATGATGGTGCGGGACGATGTCAGCGGTGGAAAGACCAAACCCCGCAAAGACAAAATCGTATTGCTTCTCCGAGAAAGAGGTTTATCGTCATGAAAGTTGAGCTTAACAGACAGGTGGCCCTGGTCACCGGCGCGGGACGCGGAATCGGCCGGGCCATTGCCGATACGCTGGCGGCCAACGGTGCCCGTGTCATCTACAGTGATGTAGAGCTGGCCTCCGCCACGGATGGGGCCTCG
>JABEVA010000180.1 GCA_013044065.1 Phycisphaerae bacterium | reverse complement strand
CTGCCCGGGGGCCAGTCAGAACCCCCGACCATTTCCGCCAGGGACCGACCTGCCGCCGCTCCCGCGGCGGTGCGACAAAAAGCTGTTCGTCAGAGCTGTCCATGCCCGGAAGCACCAAGCTTATCGCTCCATCACCGCAGCAAAATTTCTCTCTTTTTGGGCAATATCCGGAAATTGGGGGCATTGAAGGTGACAAAACCAGCGATTCTCTGGATCGGGTGGTCAAAAGCCAACCGTATGACCCCGTCCGCCACCACCCCAAGCTTTCTGGATATTTAGCCAATTGATGGCGAATTCCAGCAGTGCTCATACCGGAGAACGCGTGGTTATCTTAGGAATAAAGGGTTGCGGCGGGCGTTGTCTTGATGGTGGGGTGATCCGGCACAGGCGGATGGTGGCCCCGCGCAGATGACGGTACTTAATACAGGCTCTTGATGCGATTTCTAGGACTTAAACACAACCCACGCTGGATACGAATGCTCTTGCTGGCGGGAGGGCTGGCTGCCTGCGGCACGCCCGGTTCTGGACGAGCGGCTACCAACAACAGTATGTTTCCACCGCCGCCTGCGGTCGCCAAGTCCATAACCATTGATGGCCGCGGCTTTATCATCCATGGTTGCCCTACCTTCATCGCCTCTGGCTCATTGCATTATGCGCGGGTGCCACGGGCCTTATGGGCCAACCGACTGCTGCGCATGAAACGGGCCGGTTTTAATGCCGTTTCCACCTATGTATTTTGGAATTATCAGGAGCCGCAGGAAGGTATTTTTCGGTTTAATAACCGACGGAGCCTCATCGCTTTTCTGGCCCTGGTGCAGAAGATGGGTATGTACGCCATTTTGCGTATCGGCCCGTACAACAATGGCGAATGGGCCAACGGCGGCCTGCCCAACTGGCTGCGCTTTATTCCCAATATGATGGTGCGCACCTACAATCCGCTGTTTCTGCACGCCCTGAAACCTTATTTTGACCGCCTGCTGCCGATGGTAGCTGCTTATCAAGTCACGCACCGCATCTTGGTTTCCAACTCGGATAGCGTGGTGCAAGCAATGTTGGCTGCCGCACATGTTACCCAACCCGGTCCGGTCATCATGGTGCAAATTGAGAATGAATATGGCCCCGGTTGGGGAGCTGTCCTCAATAACCGTTATCTACGATGGTTGCACGCCATGGCTATCAAAAACGGGATTGATGTTCCTTTCTTCTTCAGCGGGCTGGACCAAGGCTTTGGTCCGGTGGGAAACGCGCCATTTAGCGCTGTAGGGCGCACCGCACCATGGTTTACCACCGAATTGTGGAGCGGCTGGTTTGATGAGTACGGAGAATCAGCGCTGCGGTTTTTGTTTTGGTGGAAGGTGAAGAGCAAACCCGCCTCCCTGATCAAGACCCCGTCCGGGGCCACCGTAAATTCCCAATTTGAACGACTGCATACGCTGGCCGCTTGGCGTGTCCTGGCACTGGGCGGCCGAGGCTACAATGTTTACATGACAGTGGGGGGCAGTAATTTTTCCCACTGGAACGGTGCCTCGGTGCGTTCCAGTTATGACTTTGGCTCTCCCATCGGTCAAGCCGGTGATTTACGTGCCATGTATTATCGCTACAAAAGGGTGAACTATTTTGCCCGGACGTTTGCACAAATACTGGAAACGGCCACTAATGGTACGTGGCAATATCGTAGCTTTGCCCGGGCCATTACCGGTCACATCCAGATTTATGCCCGCAAAAGCCCTTTTGGAAGCATTGTTTTTATTCTCAACCCGCACCGGTACCCGGCTATAGCGCAAATAGCCGGCGGTGGTCCACGGCTAAAAATTTCTCCCGGCTGTGCGGTTCCCGTTGTGCTTCATGTACGCTGGGGTTCGTGGCTTACCCTAAGTGAAGTCTGTGGGGCTGTTCTCGGGGGCCAAACGGCCGCCAACACCAAAACGCTGGTCATTTATGGCCCTGCTGGTTCGCAGGGACTGGTGCGCTTGCGGGTGGCGGCTGGGGTAAAAATACTCCGCCGCTCACATGCTATTTCGCCTGTTTCAAGCCAGACCGGCCAGTATGTGGCCCATCTCCGATTCCCCGCCCATCGTCCGCGGAGGCTGGTTTTATGCAGCCAGTTCGGAACCATCCGCATTATCTGTGAAAACAGTGCTATGGCGGATGCTACGTGGTTTATGCGCCAGGGAAAGGTTCCGGTAGTGGTGGTGGGACCATGGTATGTCAGCCATTTTCAGGTTGCCGCCAATGGCCAGCCCGATATCGTCACCGAAGCGGGTTTCAATGTGGCCGCACCGGATGCGTATGTTTTTTATCCGCAGGGTGCAGTTCGAAAATTCACGGCCCGCCAGCGACTGCCCGCCCTGGAAACGCTGCCCGCTGCTCCGGCGTTAGGGCGTTGGCAGAGGCGTCTGGCCGATGGCCCTGCCCAACCGGATTACCCCACTGCCGATTGGCGCACGGTGTGGCGGCCCCATCAGATCGGCTACCGAAATTATCTGGGAGATTATCAGTGGTATCGCGCTACGTACCATGCTCCGGTCACCGGAGTGTTTACGTTGGTGATGCCACCGATTGGCGGTACCGCAGCGTTTTTTGTCAACGGCAGGCCGTGTGGATATGGCCGTCCCCGGCAATTACCGGTACCGCTGCATCGCGGCACCAACACCCTGGCCATTCTGGCCATGACCCACGGACGCAGTAAAATATTCAGTTTTATTGGAAAATTTCAATACCTTGACTTCAAAGGCTTTTACGAACCGGTACATTTCATTGGACCGCGACGCACGGTCCTCCAGCCGCCGCACTCGCGGGTTTCCGTCCCCATCAAAACTTGGCCCGTGCGCACCTGCGCCGCCCTCCCACGCCCCGGGAGTCCGTTACCGCTTCCTGAGCATGGCCTGATAGCTCCGTGGAAGATCCGCGGCGGAATCGGTTCGCCGAATGCGGCGAAGGGATGGCGCGACTTCACTGTTCCGCCACACGTACCCTGTTTTTATCGCACCACGTTTAACTGGCCGCTGGAGGTTGGCCGAAATCACCTGACCCTACGGGCTCGCTGGGGCCATTTGCAGGCGGGTTATATCTGGCTGAACGGCCACAATTTGGGTCGCTATCCGGATTTTAATATGCCCATGGGCATTTATCTGCCGCCCTGTTGGCTTAAACCCGGCCGAAATACGCTGGTGATCTTGGACGAACAAGGCCGCTCGCCGCTGGCTTGCAAGCTTGCGGTAGAGCCAGCCGCGAGCCGGCGCGTCGTCAAACTCTACGTCGATCGATAGATGGTATGGTTTGGATTGGGCTATAATTGCGGTTAACATAATGATGGAGTTTTGATTATTGGAATTATAGTATCATCAACAGAGTCATCGGAGCATTCCACCCTTAATCCAGGAGGATGCTACGGCGAAAATGGGGGATGTAGCTCCGATTTACACTTTTAGCTAATCTCGACAGGAGTAGGTACATCAAAAAAAAGCTTTGTATTGCCATGATCGGTGGTTGCTTTTGGACGATGTCAGCAGCATTTCCAATAACGACAGTGGTTGCAAGGCCAATGCAGTCGCCGGTGGTGCTTAATGACCGCGGCAGGAAGTTCCTGGCCCATTATGCCGCCATCCTCCGCACCTTGCGGCACCAGATTTACCATGCTTTACCAGCAGTTGATCCCGGCATGCTGCGGCCATTCATGGATGCGTATCGTGCTGAACAAACCCAAAAACCGTACCTGCTGAGGAATCATGCCTTTATCGAGGCAATTGCGCACTGTCAGAAAGTTGCCGTCCCGGTTTTATCCAGGGTTGACCCGTTTCTGTCCAGCTCTCATGATGACAACAAGCTTATTGAAGCGTCGGTCATTGCCGACGCAACGCCGCGTGGTCTGGCTGCCTTTGCGCAGCAATCCAGGTTTCATGAAGCTCTCATCAAGTCGCTTCTGGCGGACCCTGATTTAATCAAGCAGATGCAAATGGCTGATGGCCCCCGCCATGGCCACTACGGGCTGGCCATGCAGATATATACCGCCATCGAGCATTCCTGTCCGCAGTCGCATAAAGGGATTTTGCAGCGATTTGCATTGGCCGTCGCGTTGGTACAAAAGCCAGCGTTGGCGTGGTACCCATTTCATCCGGTGCAGCGTTATCTCAATTTCCAGCGGGCCTATTTGCGCCACGAGCTTAATCCAGCTTTCCCAACGTTTACCACGTGGGAATGTCGGTTTGTCGCCGACGAGCCGTACCGCAATCACGAAATCAGTTGGTTTCGCCGGATGTTGATGAATTATGAGCCGAATTATGTCATGAGCGGGCATTACCTGGATATTGTGCATACGGATGTTGGATACAATCACATGCACTGGAATTGCGTGCCAGGCTGTAAGCCGGCGCAGCTTATTGCCGGTGGAGGCGAATGTGGTGCCCGGGCTTGGATTGGCCGCTTGGCGGAGCGGGCTTTTGGTATCCCCACTTGGGGAGTTAAACAGCGCGGCCATGCCGCACTTACCCATTGGACTCCCACCGGCTGGGTTACGCGGCTTGGAGCCGGCTGGGATTGGATCTGGTGGAACCATCGCAATGGGCTGCATTTCCTGCTGGAATCCAAGGCGCGAGCCTACCGGAAAAAGTTCACGCGTGTGTTGCGGGCGCAATGGATCGGCATCGCGCTGGGTGAACAAAAACCCAATCTTAGCTCCTTTGGAACGGGTGGCTACTGGTGGGCCATTGCCGAGAGCGAGGAGCGGGAGATTATTGCCTCGGGTAAGCCGACATACGTAACCCCGGGCAATGCTCGTCTGGCCCGGGTGAATGGGCCGACCTTAGCCCAAAGAGTGGCGGCCACAGAAGTGCCCTCTTCGGCGGTGAAAATATCCCGGCAGACCAACGGCGTTATCACCATTCCGGCGGCGGCTTACCGCGGCCGCAATGGCACCGTGCCAGGCGTCACGAGTGCCAAAAGTTTTTCCGGTGGAATGCAGATTTATTATCACTGTGGCCAACCCGCATGGAAAGAACACGATCCATTTCAATATGTGGTCAGGGTAACACGGCCCGGCGTCTACGAGGTAAGGGCAACAGTCGTTTCCGTTAAGCCAACGGAGTATCTCAACTTGGTGGTGAATCATGGCCACACCCCGGTCGCCATTACGATACCGTGGACCAATGGCCGGTGGCAGGTAACCAAACCCATCGCCATTACACTTGTAAAAGGCAAGAATATTCTAACGTTTGACCGCGGCAGGGTTACCGGGTTTCCGGCAAGAGGAATCTTTGCCTTGAGCATCAAGAAATTTGTTCTGGCTCCGGATTAATTGGGCCGCTCGGTGCTGATGAGTTTTATCCACAGTTGCGTTGGATGAGGTGGTTGGGCATAATCAAAGACGGCGGAGGCTGGTCTAACGAGTGTTAAGGACCGGCTTCCATGTTGTTTGAAAATTATCAGACCGATGGTCTCTTCGATGAAATGTTCGAGCACGCAGGCGTTCCGCGCCCGCATTACCAATCCATTTTCGAACGACTCCTGCAACAGGGCCAGACCGCCCTTCAACAGCGGCGGCACATGGCTGACCTGTGCTTCCGCAATCAGGGAATTACCTTTACCGTGTATCAAGATACCCAGGGAGTGGAAAAGACATTTCCCTTTGACCTTCTGCCGCGCATTATTCCCGCCGCTGAATGGATGACGATCGAACGTGGGCTGATTCAGCGCATCACGGCTTTGAACCTCTTTTGCCGGGATATTTATCATGAGCAGTGTATTTTGCGCGAAGGCGTCATCGATCCGGAAATGGTGTACGGTGCCCGGATGTTCCGCCGGGAAATGCTTTCCGTGCGGGTGCCGCGGGACATTTACGTGCATGTTTGCGGCACCGATCTGATTCGCGATCAACAGGGGCGCTACCTGGTTCTGGAAGACAATTGTCGCACGCCCAGCGGCGTAAGCTATGTACTGGAAAACCGCGCGGTGATGAAGCGGGTGTTTCCGATTTTATTCGGGGCGTCGCGCGTTCGGGCCATTGAAGATTATCCCCACAATCTGCTGCGTATGCTGCAATATATCGCTCCGGGAGGACGCGATAATCCCTGTGTGGTGGTGCTGACGCCGGGCATTTTTAACGCGGCTTATTTTGAGCATAGCTTTTTGGCGCGGCAAATGGGGGTGGAATTGGTGGAGGGCCGCGATCTACTGGTGGAAGATAGCTGTGTGTACATGCGCACCACCTCCGGTCTGCGTCGCGTGGACGTGATATATCGTCGGCTGGATGACGATTTTTTGGATCCGCTTTGTTTCCGCTCCAACAGCCTGCTGGGGGTTCCGGGGTTGATGAATGCCTATCGCCTGGGTCATGTGGCGCTGGCCAACGCCGTGGGCAATGGCATCGCCGACGACAAGGCTATTTACCCGTGGGTGCCGGAGATGATCCGCTTTTATCTCAAACAGGAACCCATTCTCACCAACGTGCCCACCTATGTGTGTGCTCGCGAGGACGACCGCCGATACGTGCTGGAACATCTGGATGAGCTGGTGGTCAAGTCCACCAATGAGGCTGGCGGATATGGCATGCTGATGGGCCATCAGGCCGACCAAGCCCGGCGTGATGAATTCGCGTGCAAAATCCGGTCTGATCCGCGCAATTATATCGCCCAGCCGGTGGTCGAGCTTAGCCAGCATCCGAGTCTAATCGCCGACAGCTTTGAGGGCCGACGGATTGACCTGCGACCTTACATTCTCTATGGTTCGACCATCCGGGTGATGCCCGGTGGTTTGACGCGTGTGGCGCTGCAGCGCGGGAGTCTGGTGGTCAACAGCTCCCAGGGTGGCGGGAGCAAAGATACCTGGGTGCTGGAAAACGGAGCAATACCATGAGCCACAGTGCCAGCGATCCGCCGTTGAGCCGGCCCATGTCCAGCGACAGACAGTCGTTGCCGGCCCGAGTGGCCGATGCCAGCTATTGGATGAGCCGCTACGTGGAACGCAGCGAGCATCTGGCTCGCGTGTTGCTCGTGAGCGCGGACATGCTCACCGGCACCGGTGATCTTGATGAAACCCTGGCCGACCAGTTATGCCGTGATGTTCTGGCCATTGCCCAGCAGAGCGACCGTTATGATCCCTGGCGTGCGGAGTGCGGCAGCAGTACCGATTTCATACACACCATCTCGCGGCACCTGGTGCTGGACCTGGCTAATCCCAACAGTGTCTTGAATTGCATCAGTCGGGCCCGGGAAAATGCGCGCACCATCCGGGAAAGCATTTCCGCGGAAATGTGGGAGCACCTCAACACCCTGTATTGGTCCTTTCAAAGCGATGTTGCCGGCCCCCGTTTTGCGGATGCCCCCCAGGAACGCTACCGGCAGGTGATGACCGGTTCACTGCTGTTTCAGGGAGTAACAGATCAAACCTTGGATCACGGACAGGTGTGGTTGTTCATGCAGCTTTCCAAATATCTGGAGCGGGTGGATATGACCTGCCGCATTCTGGCGGCGAAATTCAGTACCTTGGATTCTCTGGGCACCGGTGTAGAAGGCCCGCTGCAGGTGCTCCAATGGATGGCTGTGCTGCGGTCTTGTTGCAGTATTGAATCCTTCCGGCGTCTGCGTCCGTATGAAATGGATGCTGTCGCTGTGGCCACATTTGTTATTTTTGAACCATCTTTTCCGCGGAGCGTGTTGTTTTGTATCCGCCACGCCCTGCAAAGCGTGGACCGCATTCGCGCCATGCTTTCAGCCGATGCCGGACGCGAAGCCCAAAGACTCCTTGGCCGCCTGCTGGGTGAATTGCAATATCCACAGGGCCTGCCCAATCAGCCAGACGAACTGCGGGCTTTTTTGGATCGCACGCGGTTGGCTGCGGCCACAGCGGCCGTGGCCGTCCAAGACCAGTGGTTTATGCGGGCGTTGGATTCCACTGCGGTTGTTCGCCCCGTGGTTCACGGCCACTTGAAAGGGAGCCCTGCCGATGCTGATTAAAGCCACCCATACCACACGGCTGTCCTATGACGCGCTGATAAGCGAAACGGTGATGGAATTGCGCATGGCTCCTTGTCACCAGCCCCTGCAGCATCGCCTTTCTTTTGAGCTGGCCATTGGGCCACCGACGCAGGTCAGCAGCTATTTTGACTGGCTGGGCAACACCGTGCATGCCTTTTCAATTGTCGCCCGGCACCGCAATGTCGAAATTGCAGCCACCAGCCTTGTGGATACCAGTGTGCCGGCTTATGTGCTCGACAAGCTTGATGATACGTGGCCTCCCGCAGCCCCGTTGGACTACACCGTGCGTGATTTTTTGCGGTTTGACGACATTGTGTGCCAATGTGCCCTGCTGGAAACCCTGGCCCGGCAAATGATGCCCCATCGCCCCACCCGCCTCATTGCCTTGGTGCGCCACATGATGGATTTCATCGCTGAAAACTTTATCTACGAAAGAGGCGTTACCACCACCACCACGGCCTTGACGGAAGTTCTGGAACATGGGCGCGGTGTGTGCCAGGATTTTACCCACTTGCTAATTGGCCTGGCCAGAATGATGCGTATCCCCGCACGCTACGTGAGTGGCTTTTTTCATCCGGGGCGCAAGGCTTTTCGGGGTACTTCTGAAAGCCATGCCTAGTGCGAACTGTACTTTCCCTCCGTCGGCTGGGTGGCCTTTGATCCGACCAATGCCTGCGTGGTTGGTGAAAACTTTGTGAAAGTGGCGGTGGGTCGCAGTTATCGCGATGTACCGCCGCACAAAGGTGTGTATCACGGTTTGGCGCGTGAAGCGATGACCGTGCAACTGCAAACCGAGGAATTGGCCCAAGTGCCCGGACGCTTGGTGGGGGAGCGCAACCGGGCTTTGGATATTCCTACTTATCGCAGCAGTCCAGGTTCCATTTTGCCGTGGACACTTGATGAACAGATGCAGCAGCAACAGCAGTAAGGGCCGCAATGGCATCAGTGGCGGGCTTTTTCGCCTGATCGTATGAAGTTGTGATTCAATGTCCTCCGGAGCAGTTCAATGACCTATTGTCTTGGCATTATCACCCGTGAAGGGCTGGTGTTGGCGGCGGATTGTCGCACCAATGCTGGCTACGATCAGGCCAATATCAGTCGCAAACTGCATCCATTTGTTATCCCGGGGCAGCGGGCCATCGTTACCTTGACCAGCGGCAGTTTGTCTTGCAGCCAATCAGTCATCACGTTGCTGCAACGGGATTTTGCTGCTGGCCGTGGGTTGGCCGCCGTGGAAAATATGTATGATGCCGCCCGTGTCGTGGGCGAACAGGTGCGCCGCGTGGCCGAGCACGATCGTGCCTCACTGGAACGCGACAACCAACAGTTTAATGTGCATTTTATTTTGGGTGGCCAGATCGACCATGAACCCCCCGACCTTTACCTTATTTATCCGCAGGGCAATCCACTGCGGGCTTCAGAAGACAGTCCGTATCTGCAGATCGGCGAGAGCAAATATGGCCGCCCGATTTTGGACCGGGGTGTGCGTTTCGCTGCCACATCGCTGACCCAGGCCGTTAAATATGCATTAATTTCGCTGGGGTCCACAATGCGTTCCAACGTCGCGGTGGGGCCGCCTGTGGATATGGCTGTATAT
>JABEVA010000179.1 GCA_013044065.1 Phycisphaerae bacterium | reverse complement strand
GCCTTGGCCAAGGCCGCAGCCATCGCCGGATTGCTCTTGGCCAAGCTTTTGGCGGCCTGGGAAAGCTGGCTGGCCAGAGTTTGGGCCTGCGAGGCCAACTTTTGCTGCTGCTGGGCCAGCGACTGCAATTGCTTCTTGAGATTCCTGGGCAATTGTGACATCTTCAGGCCGATGGTTTGGGCCGCGAGCTGCTGGAGTTGCTGTTGGAGTTGAGCCTGTTTGGACAAGATTTTTTCCGTTTTATGCAGCAGGCGGCGGAACTGCCCCGCGGCTCCCAGCTTGTTGAGCAGATGCCGCATGATCTTGATGGCCCGCTGTTGGTGCGTGGCCGCGGCGCTGCCGTTGGCGACGGCTTTGGCCAGGCCGCTTTTACTAAGGCTGTTATGGCGGGCCTGCGAAAGGCGGCTGGCGGCCTTGGGCATGCTGGCATGGCCCACATGTTTCATACCGCTGTGGGCCAGCTTGGCGAGTTTACCCAGAGAAGATTGTTGCAGGCCGTTGCGCCGGGCCAAATGTTGAATTCGGCTGAGCAGGTGCTCGATGGCCGTGGCGCGCTGGGCTTCGGCCATTTGCCGCTGGGCCAGATTTCCCAGGGCCATTTGCTGTCCAGCGGTGACATGGCCGCTCTGGTGGATGGAGGTGGTAATGGCCTGGGTTTGTTTTTGCGTGCTGATTTGCTCTTTGAGCAAGCGACCGATCGCCGCTCTTGCCGCCCGCAGCTCGTTGCGAATTTCATGGCGAATTTCGGCCGGGCTGCGAATGACCACCAGCAAAGGCCGTGAGCGCACCAGCGGATGGCGCTGAATTGTTCCATTTTTGAGGGTCACGCGGTAGTCGTCACGAACCAGAGCGTAAACATTGAGTCGATCCCCGGGCTTGAGTTTGAGCGGGGCCAATGGCCAGGAATCCACCGCCCGGCCCACCGCACCTGTGTTCGGGTCAAAGATGCGGGAAGACCATGCCAACGGCGTTTTGAACAGCCAGGGAGCCTTGGCTTTGGCCTCCAACGGCCGCCCGGCCAGATACAGGGAGGTCAAGCCCAAATCGTCGTGGGCGCGAATGTGCAACCGAATTCGACCATCAGCTGTGATATTGACCATGTGCCGAGGACGGGTGATACGCACTTGCGGCAGGCCATCGGGTACCACCTTGATGGTAAAATCGCTGCGGGTGTTATTGGCCAGGCCGTCGGTATCACGGAACCGCACACGAAAGGTCATGCTTTTTCGAGCCGGAATGGCCAGGGTTAGAATCTGGGACGTTTGGCGCACGGCAGGGGCATTTAGCGCCAGCGGACGACCGGTCTTGGAGCTTAGCAATGTTAATTCCGGTCGGCCATGGGCATCGAGAGCCACAGGCTCGCTGGAGGAAAATTTCAGCGTGATGGACGAACCGCGCACCACCCGCACGGAATGGGCCAGCATGTCAACGATCCGCAGCGGCACGCCGGTGGCATACCCAGGCGCGGTAATCGCCGCGGTCAATGCCTGGAGCACGGGCCGCGGCACCACCCGAATGCGGGTAAAGGGAGTCTGGGTATCATCGCCGGCGGTTACGCGCAGGTCAAAAAATGGTCCCTCCGGTTGCACCACCTTGGCAAATAAGTGCTCTCCGCCGACGGTACCCGGTTGCAGAGTCATCAGATCTTGCCGGCGGGGGCGGTGGTCCGACCGGGTCGTCAGCCACACGTGCATGGTTGGATAAAAGCCCCGGCTGACCGTGGCCTGAACCGTCAACGGTTTGGCCTGCGGCCATATTGTCGGCGGTCGGCCGGACGACCAATGGAGTTTAACTATGGTATGCAGCGGCCAGGGATGATTACCGAAAGGGTTGGTCCAACGCTGCCAGGCAATGGCGGTTCCACCGGGATGGGTAAAACCCAACAGCAGCGCCAGCAGTACCATAGCCGCAGCCACCAACAGCGCCTGAACGGTCGGTTTGCGTCGCACCACGGCGGAAAAATCCACATGTTTACAAAGTTCTTCCGCCTGCTCCACGCTTAACGCCGCCAGAGCATTGCGCTGGGCCGCGTGCCCTTCAATAAAGGCCACGGCGGTGCGCAGTTCGTCGTTGTAAATCGGATGGACGTTTTCAATGCGCCCGGCCAGAAAATGATTGCTCAAAGGAGCTCGCAGTGGAGTAACTAAAAATCGCCAGATCAGGGCCAGCGTTTCCAGGCCCATGGCCACCAGTAACACCGCGCGCATCACGGCCGCCAGATGCAGCAGATAATCCGTGAGCACCAGAGCTAACACCGTGGCGACCATGGCCGCCACCAAAATGGCACTGCCGTGGAGCGTCAGCAGCCGTCGCAAACGTCCGCGCAAGGCGGAAAGCCGCTGCGGAAGCATCGAAGGTGGTTCAAGCACATCCATGATTGAAATCTCCCGGGGTATCGGCGCCCGGCGGCCGGCGGTTATATGAGGCCGGCACGCTTGCGTAAAATCCATTCGACCGTCAACAGCACCACAATCAGCAACAGAGCAATGGGCTTGTTCCATATCTGTTGCGATTGCCGAAAGACCGTTTCCAGGCTGCGGTCCGGAACGAGTTCGGCCAGCTTCGCGGCAAGAACCGGCGTGAGCACCTGACCACCGGTTTTTTGCACCAGTCGTCGCAATGCCGCCGGATCCGCCGACAAATTCAAAAACTCACGGTCCGGCTGCTGCGCCACCAAGGCCAACGGTCGTACGTTTGCGGGCAGTTCGCCGGGGGCAGCGGATATGCGTATGGTACCGGTGCTCTGCGGCGTCAGTGCGCCTTCAAACACATTGCCTTTACCTTGGACGCGGGAAAGGATGAGCGGTTCCATGAATTCGCCGTTGGTGGCCTGCAACCTGATCTGCCGCGGCATTTGGGCCAGCAGCAGGGAATCATTCACCCGCAGTCGAACCCGCACGCTGGATCCCACATCCACATGGGTGGCGGCAGTGGTAAGTTCAAGGGGCCGGCGGAGGCCAAAGGCCCGCGACCGGGCCAGCATCCGCACCATTTCCAGCCAGTAGCTTTTGTATTCCGGCGCGCCATGGTAATAACGCCAGCGCCAGGTATCACAGATGGCCGAAAACATAGTGCGTCCGGCCCCGTATCTGCCCATCACCAACAGCGGTGCCGGACGACCATTGATCAAACGCGAAGGTAAATCCGCCAGCACCACCGCACTGGGCTTTAACCCCAGCACCGGCATATACCAGTAAAGGGGGGGCAGATGCTCGGCTTGCCAGAGATTTTTTTTCGCACTCGAAAAAAAATCAAACAACGGGCTTTGCCGGCCGGCCGCGGTCAGATGCACTTCGAACGGAGCATTTGGTGGAGCAGAGAGTTCCGGATTGTCGGGACGGTCCGGAATAATCGGTAAAAGTGCGGCCAGCGGCGTGTTGCGGTAGGCGTCCGGTGAATACCGTGGACCGGCAATCATACCAAAGCCACCGCCATATTGGCCCACAAACTTCACAATCATTTTCTGCTGCGCTGTCGAAAAATAATCTGGGTCCGCATCCCCGAGCACCAGCACATCGTACATGTTCATCTGTTTTTGGGTTTCGGGAAAATGAGTGATCGGCATCGATCCCTGCTGGGCAAAGTTGTTATCCGCGGAGAGCAGCAGACAGCTTACCAGCAGCGTCTTTTCGCGTGCCAGATCATTTTTCAGATAACGATATTCCCAACGTGGATAGCCATCCACAAAAAGCACACGGATTCGGGTTTTCACCACATTGGTAACAATGTCCGCGGCGGTATTGGCCCGCGTGGTCATTTCACCGGCAATCGGATCCACC
Organism: Phycisphaerae bacterium; assembly: GCA_013044065.1. Taxonomy (GTDB): domain Bacteria; phylum Planctomycetota; class Phycisphaerae; order WQYP01; family WQYP01; genus JABEVA01. The sequence continues at coordinate 8,922 of JABEVA010000179.1, read as the reverse complement.
CGCAGCATGAGGTGGTATTGGCCGGGTTGCCGTGGATGAAAAATCATCCGCAGGGCCACCCGCGAGTTCCCCGGTCTAACGGTGATGGTTTTCGCGGCCACCTCTCGCCCCTGCCCGCCGATGGAGGTCTGCCGGTATAAGTGTACGGTGGCCTGGACCGGCCGCACGGCACCCATGACGTGCAATACCGCGTCTACGGGCACCGGATCCTCTACGAAGGCATGACGCGGTGCCCGCGCCTGCCGCAGGGCCACATCAAATGGCGTATGGACCTGTCCTACACGGATGGCAAAAGCCGGCGTGGCGCTGGCTTGGGCCAGCCGCTGTGCCGGCTCGGCGGAACTACCGGGCGTTGATCGCCCGCTGGTAACGAGAATCACAGCGCTCACGGGCTGGCCTTGCAGCCGCCGCAGAATACCGGCGGCTACCCGCGGCACATCGGTGTTGGTTGCGGTGGGCTTTTGGTTGGCCAGCCTGGCCAGCAGCAACCGAAGCTGCACCGGATTATCCGCCTGACCAAAAAGCCTGGCCCGGCTGCCGCCCGTAAACAACATAATTTTCTGCCGCCGAGCCAAACCGAAAAGCCAATTGAGCCGCGGCTGCGCCAGCGCCTGCAAGGCGACGGCAAAGCGGGTTGGTCGTTGGTCCGGCGCACCGGAGGTTGGTTTTCCACCCGTCTTGCGATGGGCAATGATTTGCCGGATATAAGCCCGCATGGCCGGATTGATGTATCCATCGCGCAGGCTCATGGCCAGAGAAGAATCTACCCATATCGCCACCACCGCGGGCGTGCGGACGGTATTTTCACTCACCAGCATGGGCCGGCAAAACAGCAGCGCCACCAGCAGCAGCACCAGTCCGCGCAAAGTCCCCATCCATATTCGGGCCCGGCGCGATGCCGCTTGGGCGCGGTAGGTCCACCAGCCCAGCACCGCCACCGCCAGCATCACCAGCACCATCAGCCAGGGATGGGAAATGCCCAAAGACAGATGCAGGGTTGAATGGGCACCCGCGGGCGGGGCATGGATGCCAAAAATAAAGTAAAAGAAACGTTCGATCATACGGTTGCTCCGGTCCGGGTTCCCACCGCGCCAGCCGGGCGCGATTCCGCGGCCCTTTGATATCGAGAAAAGGCGCGGGCCAGCAAGGCCTCGGCCAGCAACGCCAGCAACGCCGCCAACAAGAGATTATGCCCGGCATTGCCGGCTTGGCTTAAGCCAGCCCTGGATCGCCGGGCCAGCGTGGTCGGATTTTCAATAATATCCTGCGGCTTAAGGCCCAAAATGGCCGCCACCCGCACGGGCGAGAGATGTCGGATGTTGGCATCCGCGGGGTCCACGTTGGCCGCCACCATGGGCAGTTCACTGCTCTCTGGACCATACAAGCCCGCATAGCGCAGCGGACCGCCTGCCAACCGCTGGCGTCCGCCCAAGGTGAGAATACGTGGATTCAACGTGGTTTTATGCGGGCCAAACCATGGACCCGTATACGCCGGTTTCGCCGCCAGATCAAAGGTTCGTTCCACCAGCAAGTTGCGGGACAAATCGTGTCGCGGCAAGGTATGAAACAGCAGTTCGTAATTGAAGGGCAGCCAGGAAGGTTCGGCCGGGAAGTCAGTCCAGCGTGTGTCGGCCGTGGTAGCCCACAGCACCACTGCACCCTGTCCCGTTCGCCGCAGTACCACCGCCGGCCGGCCGGAAGTAAATTGCAGCAGAACTCTTGCCCCCACACCCTTGACCGGCCTTAGCCCGATATAGCGACGGGTTCGCACGGAAGCCAATCCCACATGCAAACCACTGTGCTGCGCTGCCAGAAATGGAGCGGTGATGGCATTAAGACTTTGCGTTAAGTCGAAATGCACTACGCCGGCCGGACTGCGGGAGGGTGGCCCCTTGGGCCGGCCCAGCACCTGGCCAAGAACAGCCGGCAACAAGCCCGCCGGCGCGGCCCCAAGCGCCGCATTCCAACGCCGCCGGTTGGTGCGCGGGCCGGGAAATAAGATCAGCAAACCGCCGGCATGAACCCATGCCGCAAGCCTCCGGACCGTCGCCGGGCGCGGTGCGGCGGTATCGCTAAGTACCACCACGCGATAGCGGCGCAGCGCTGTGGTGGAAAGTTCCAGTTCGCCGATCACCTCCGGCGCGAACAAACTATTTTCACCGTTGGGTGCCAAGGCCGCGGCCAACCATGCCGTGGAACCGAGTTTTTCCAGGGAAGGTTCCGCCGGTGATCCGTCCACGAGCAAAACCGGCACATGATTCACTGCCTTGACGATCAGGTGCCGCGTGTTGTCCACCGGCAGCATATCCGGCGGTATCCGGGCGGTAATCAAGTGGGCACCGGGCACGGAAATCTGCCGAGTGAGGGTAAAGGTGAAGCGACGGCGGCGGCCCGCGCCTAAATGTGGAAGCACTTCTTTGCCGGCACGTACATTGTCCAGATAAAATTGCACCGGGATCTGGGCCTGGGCTTGCGGCCCGCTGTTGTAGAGCGTACAGGCAAGGTCAATGGGGTTATCCACCAGCGTTACGGGACGGGTGGTTTTGAAAGACACAATAGCCATATTGGACTGTTCCGGCCGCCCCACGTCCGCCACCCGCACGTGCGCACCGGCGGCCCGCAACTGGTGCACGAGATTGGCCAGTTGATGGTTGATTTCCGGCGGCGCGGACCGATAGAAATCGGCGGCAGCGCAATCGGTCAGCAGCACCACCCGGGTGGAGGTTGCCCGATGGGACACCGATTTGAGAGACTGAAGCGCCTGTTGCAAACCTCCGGCAAGATCGACGGCCGCATCGGATATTTTTCGCCCCCGCACCAGGCGGATCAACAACGCTTTGTCGAGCGTCGGCTTGGCGACCAAGGGGCGGCCCAGCACCGAGGCCGGCACAATCGCCACCCGATGATTGCCCGATAAACCCTTGAGCCAGGTTAGCAGCACCCGCCGCGATCTGTGAAAATTGGAACCGCCCTGCCGCGGCTGATAGCCCATCGGATAGGCGTCGTCCCACACCACCACGGTGCTGCGGCCGGATGCCCCGAGAACATGGGCCAACAGCGAACTGTTAAAGGTGAACTGGGCGATTGCCGCCGCCAAGAGCAACAAGGCCAGGCAGCGCAGCAGCAACAGCAGCCAGCGCTGAAACTTCAATCGGCGGGCGTTGCGCCGCATGGCCGCGAGTAAAAACTCCATGGCCGCCCAGCGCTGAATTCGGAATTTCCGCCGATTCAACAGGTGAATCACAATCGGCACCGAGGTGGCCGCGGCACCGGCGGCAAAAAGCCACGGCGTAACGAATGGTAAAAAGGCCAGAGTTAACAGCATGGTGTTATTTTCCCGATTACCCGCCCCCATCCGCCTGGATCAGGGCCAATAAAGCTTGGGTTTCCGCCGCCCCGCCGCGGCGATCCATCCCGGGTCCTACTTCATTCGCGCTGCCCGTGTGGCCAAAAAGCCCGGCAGCGAAACGTCCAGCGGCACACTGGTATCCACCTGCACAAAATCCACGCGCAGCTTGTGGCAGGCCTCGCGAATCATGGCCCCGTGCCTGGTAAATTCCTCCAGATACGCCTGGCGCAATGCCTGCGGCTCCACCACCAGTTCCGCGGGCACTTCCATCCCCCGGAACATCGTCGTGGTTTCAAACGGAAACGTGATTTCATCGTGATCCAGCACCTGCAGGACGATTAAATCATGCCGCCGGTAGGACAAATGCCGCAAGCCCCGGATAATTCCCGTGGCATCGTCAAACAAATCGCTGATTAAAATAATCAGGCTGCGATGACGCAATTCTTCCGCCACGGAATCCAGCACGCGCCCGGTATCTGTTTTCACATCCCGCGTGGTGGCCGTAAGTTCGTCAATAATCGTGCGCCACTGTCGCGGTCGATTGGAGGGTCGAATCAACCGTCGAATGCGCTGGTCAAAGACCGCCAGTCCGGCGGAGTCCTGCTGGTGCAGCGCCACATAGGCCAGACTTGCGGCAATGCTCACCGCGTGGTCAAACTTCCGCCAGTTGGGGTTCAAGGTGCCGGCGTAAGACATCGATTCGGAGGCATCGACCACCAGCATCACCTGCAAGTTGGTTTCTTCCTCGTACTGCTTGATGTAATGCCGATCGGTGCGCCCGAACACCTTCCAGTCAATAAATTTGATGTCATCCCCGCTCACGTAGGGCCGATGCTGGGCAAATTCAATGGAAAAGCCCTTGTACGGCGAGCGGTGCATACCGGTGATAAACCCCTCCACAATCAGCCGGGCACGCAGATCCAAAGCCTGAATCTTGGCCAAGGCCCGGGGATCCAGGTATTTGCGATAATCCACCGCTTCGCCTTCGCGGGCGGGTTGCTTGGTTGGCACTGTTTCGGGCACGCCATCTCACTTTTAAGAATTCTAAAGCAGTTTCCAACTGCCGAACATTGCCTGCGACGGTTTCATGACGCCTGGGCAAATACCTTCGGCAAGCCCGCCGCGGTCTGCTCCGCCGCCGCATCCCGCGGGGTCTGTTCAATGAGCATCCGGATGATATCGTCGGGCTTAATCCCTTCCGCCTCGGCATTGAAGTTGGTCAAAACCCGGTGGCGCAGTGTCGGATAGGCCACGCTGCGAATATCCTCGGTGCTCACATGGTACCGCCCCTGCAACAACGCCCGCGCCTTGCCCGCCAATATCAGATATTGCGAAGCCCGTGGGCCGGCACCCCAGGCCACATAATCTTTGATGAATTTTGGAACGTCCGGCTGGCTCACCCGGGTTTGCCGCGTCAACCGCAACGCATAGCGAATGACATGATCGGCCACCGGAACTTTGCGCACCAGATCCTGAAGTCGTAGAACCTCCGCCGCATCCAGCACCTGCTGAATTTGCACATGGCGTGTCGCTGTGGTCAAACGAACAATGTCAAATTCTTCCTGCTCCGTGGGATAATTCACCAGCACATTGAACATAAACCGGTCCAACTGCGCTTCCGGCAGGGGATATGTTCCTTCCTGTTCAATGGGGTTTTGTGTCGCCATCACAAAAAATGGCTCCGGCAGCCGCCGCTGCACCCCGCCCGCGGTCACCTGATGTTCCTGCATGGCCTCCAGCAACGCAGCCTGGGTTTTCGGCGGCGTGCGGTTGATTTCATCCGCCAGCAGGGCGTTGGCGAAAATCGGACCCTTCACATAGCGCAGTCCGCGTTGCCCCGTAGCTTTGTCTTCTTCAATAACTTCCGTGCCGGTGATGTCGGAGGGCATCAAATCGGGCGTAAACTGGATGCGCGTGAAGGTCAGGTTTAAGGCCTGCGACAGGGTGGATACCAACAAGGTTTTCGCCAGACCCGGTACGCCCACCAACAGACAGTGTCCCCGGCAAAACAGCACAATCAACAGTTCCTCCATCACCTGCGACTGGCCCACAATGACTTTTCCAAGTTCCTGCTTCAAGCCGGCATAGCTGGTCTGAAGTCTTTTTACCGTTGCCAGTTCTTCGGGGGTAATTTGAGGCATTGCCTCGGTAACAGCATCACTCACGATGGGGACTCCTGCAAACAGGCCAATCGATCGGCCGAAACATATCGTCCGACACGAAATTACGCATTATACACTTGCGTCGGTTATTACAACGCCGATCTCCGGATCGATGTTGCCTGGAATCACTTCAGCGTCGGTACCAGCGGAACTCCAAACTTGGCCCGCAGGCCCCCGAACGTCGGTTCGTATATATTGCGCTCGGGTTTTGGTGAGACATCGCTAATTGCGAACGGAGGTCTAAATAGGCCATTTTTTATAGCAAAACATAGAATAAAATGTGCCATCAATGTCCGCTCGCAGTATAGGTAGATCGTGCCCATGTCCACCGGAATTTTACTTCCGGCTGCAACTCTCACGGTCCGGCCCGGCGGTATTCGGCTCCACTGGGCAAAGCCCTTCCGACGGATGGAAATACCAAAGTAATTTCCGGGTGGTACCTTACGAATCGTAAAAATGCCGCCCTTACCCGTGGTGGCGTAAAACGCTAATTTCACCAAGCGACCTCCGAGGCGTTCATTGAGCCAAATGGTCAAGCCTACGCCCGCGGCCAAGGCTTTTTTTGTCTTATGGACCATCAGTTTACCCGTAATAACACCGCATGCCGGAGGCCTTAACACCACGGCGTTGGTCGCCTTGGCCACAGGCACCATCGAGCCCGAGAGCAGCCCAGCGACAGTCAGGGCCAATACCACTTGTACCATTCTTTTCATCGGTTTATCCTTAGCCACCAGCCATATTTTTGCCACGGACCACCTACCATGGCCATCCCGGCAGCGCTTAGCGACCATTTAGACGCACCAACCATGCCGACGGTTCCAAGTCAGTTCCCAAAGCCTTGAAAACTGGCCGCTGGAAGTCTGTACATACCGAAGCGGTCCGACCAGGGGCTTGGTTGGCCAAGCGGATGAAGCGGCTTGGCTTGCACTCATTCCACTGCCGTGGCGGATCCACTGCCCACTGGATCGGGCTTATCGGGAGCGGAGCCTTGTTGAGCCAGTTATACCGGCGGCACCGTTACCACGGTCCCCTTGTCCCAAGATTCAATGGCCGCTTCGATCGCCAGTTGAGCCTTGAGTGCGTCCTCGGCCTTACCGTCGATTTTTTCCGGGGGTGTTTTTTTCAGCAGATCATCAACCCAGGCGTCAATACGCGATTGAAAGGTCTCATCGGCGCTGGTCATACCACCGAGATTTTCAAATACCTGGGCTTCTTTGGAATGGCGGTGCTGCAAGCGGAGGCGCTGGCAGGCTTCTTCAATAACCACGCGTGCGTCGGTCCCCATGAGTTCGCAGGTCTCCAGGCCGTAGCCAATACCGGCATCGTAACTTCCGGTGAGATGCCCGATGGTGCCGCTGGCAAATTGCACGTTCACCAGCACATTCGACCAGATATTTCGTCCCGGACCCTTTTTGAAGAACGCCTGCACTCGGGCGATGTCACCGCCAAAATAGCGCAGCACATCAATGGAATGGGGATGCAAAGCGCGGATATGAAAATAAGGACTGCTTTCATTGGGGTTGTTGATCCACAGGGTCATTTTGATGATGTTGATGGCACCCAGGCGTCCCTGATCGAGCCAGAGTTTGGCTTGGCGGGCGGCGGGGGTAAAGCGGTGATTAAGATTGATGGCGTAAGGCACATGCTTGGCCTGGCCCAGGGCCACCATTTCCCTGGCCTGTGCTATTTCATTGGAAATGGGTTTTTCACCCAGCACGGGTATTCCCGCGGTCAGCAATTCCACGGTGGCCTGATAATGGTCGCCACCATTTTCTTTGCCGCCGGTGGTCATGCTTACCGCGTCAATGGGTATTCCGGAAGAGAGCATGTCCCGGATGGAGCCAAAAGGCCGACACTCCAGGGCCTTGGCTGCGGCATTTACCCTTTCCGGGCTGATATCGCAAACCGCCACCATTTTGACGTGCTTATTTCTTTGATAACATCGGGCATGGGCATTGCCAATGTTGCCCATTCCAACCACCGCAACGTTGAGCATGAAGGCTCCTTTATGCCTGATTCCGGCTCAGGTCCAGCCGCACCGCCGCTACCCCAGCCGGTATTATGTTCCCTCAGAGAGTCCATTGCCAATGATGCGGGGGCGGACTAAGATGGTCCGGAAGTTGGTTCTTTTTGCGTATGGCCAAAACTGAACTTGTAACGCTGGGTTGGGCGAAATCCGCGCAGCCGCAAACAGGCCGGGTGAGTGTGGCCCGTATTGAAAATCACGCGCTCACTCCGCCGCATGATCACCTGTTTCACGAAATTGTCTTTATCGAAGCCGGGGCCGCGGAACATCTGACCGTTGAGGGCACGCGATTGCTGCGGCCCGGTGATATCATCCTCATTCGTCCCTGGCAATGGCACGGCTATCAGAACACACAGCAGTTGCGGTTGCTCAATTGTCTCATTGATCGCCGCCTGATGAACGAGTTGGCGGTGATGATGCACCATGATGAAAGGGCTTTCCAATTGTTTACCCGGCCGTTGCCCCGACCGCGCGAATCGGCACCGCTGGTGCTGCACGCCGCACCGGCGGAAGGTCGACATTGTCTGGCCCTGCTGGAGAGAATTATGGCGGAAACCCGTTGCCGTCTGGCGGGCTGGGAACCGATGGCCACCGGGGCACTGCTGGAATTTCTGGCGATGGTGGTGCGCTTTGACGCCCGAATTCGACTGGTGGAAAAACTGGATATTACGGACCGGGCGCAAAAGGCGGTTTTTGACATCGCCGTGTGGTTGGAACAAAATGCCGCCGCCAAACCTTCCCTTGAGCAGCTCGCCCGCCGGGTCGCGCTAAGCCCCACCCATTTATCACATGTGTTCTCACAGCGTATGGGTATGGGTATTGTGGCTTATCGCAACCGCATACGTATTGAAGAAGCCTGCCGTCTGCTGGCCCATACCGATTGGTCCATCACCGAAGTGGCGGCCCGGCTGGGCTATGAAGAAATTGCTTTTTTTTCCCGCACGTTTCATCAGCTTACCGGCAAGTCACCCCGGCAGTATCGCCAAGCCCGCAATCATCCCGCTGGAGCCCAGCTTCCGGCGGCAGAGCCTTAGCGGCCCAGCACAATGACCGCGTGGCGGGTTTGCTCCATGTTCACACGGGGCCGAATGTGTACATCCCAACGCAGGTTACCGCGCCGTGACTGGCTTACCGCGGTAACCACGCCGATGACCGCCCCGCTTACCTCCGGCGGCCACTCGTTGTCATTGAGCAAAACCAGATCGCCGCGCTGCGGTGGAATCGCGCCAAGTTTCTGCTCCAACATGCACCGCATTCGCCCCCGGCCCCTGCCTCGCACCAGACACCATCGGGCGATCATGGTTTGGCCGTCACGATTGGGTCGCACGATGCTGGCGGTCACCGGGGCCATCCGCCGGGATGTGAGCAGCCGCACCACACTGGTG
>JABEVA010000019.1 GCA_013044065.1 Phycisphaerae bacterium | reverse complement strand
GTGCAGCGCAACGCGCAATTTGAACATGCGGCGCTGGTGGATCCCAATGCCGAAAACATGGAAGCTGCCCGGCGTAAAGTGCCTATGCCGGCTGGCCTTTGCTTTACTTCATTGGACCGGGCTTTGGCCAAAGTCAAGGCGGATGCGGTGTTGGTGGTAACTCCCCCGGCAACGCATCATCCGCTGGCGCTACAGGCGTTGTCGGCCGGTGCGCATGTGTTGCTCGAGAAGCCGATTGCGGTAGATATGCCCACAGCCCTGGCGATGGTCCGTCAGGCCGAGTTGCATAAGCGGGTTCTGATGGTGAGCCAGAATTACCGCAATAATCCGGCTCCTCATCTGCTACGGACGTTGCTGGCCAGGAAAACCTTCGGTCGCCTTGTTCACGCCGATATTGTCTTTGCTCTGGCGGCGGATTTCCGGGGCAGTTTTCGTGAGACCATGGAGTATCCGCTGCTGCTGGATATGTCCATTCACCATACCGACTTGATGCGGTATATCACCGGGTTGGAAGCTAAAAGCATCTACGTGCGGAGTATTCATACTGGCGCGCCGGAATTTAAGCATGATGCCGCCTTCAAGGCCATCATCGAAATGGACAATGGCGTGGTGCTAAGCTACAGCGGCGATTGGACGGCCCGCCGATTGGCTACCTCCTGGAATGGTGACTGGCAACTTCAGACCCGCAAGGGCGCTTTAGCGTGGGATGATTCAGGCGTCACCTTTAGCACTTCCCTGCCGTGGGGTAAAGAGAGATCGCGAAGGTTTCTGGATGTTCCCGGCATGGCTGTTGCGGGCCAGGATTACAGCCTGACCGAATTTGGAAGAGCCATTCGTGAAGGGGATCAGCCCGAAACCAGTGGTAAGGATAACATTCGCAGCTTTGCCATGGTCCAGGCGGCTTTGGAGTCTTGTCGGCTGGGAACCGTGGTGCAAATGAAGGATATTTTGTCGGTAAAGTCATGATCCAAGGCGGGGCGGGCGGCACGCCGGCGAATGTGTAAGGAGTTGATAGCGATGGGTTCAACGGCTCTGCCCGGGCAAAGCGTTTTTCTGCATGGCGGTGATTATAATCCCGATCAATGGCTGGATCGGCCGGATATTTTGCGTGAAGACCTGCGGCTGATGAAACTGGCCGGGGTAAATGTGGTGAGTCTGGGCATTTTTGCCTGGGCCAATCTGGAGCCGCGGGAGGGAGAGTTTTCGTTTGAGTGGATGGATCATGTGATTGAAGCGCTGCATGGCAATGGCCAGCAGGTGATTTTGGCGACACCGTCGGGGGCTAAACCCAATTGGCTGGCGCTGAAATATCCGCAGGTGCGGCGTTGCGACGCGCAGGGCCGGCGCGAGCCGCAGCAGCTTCGCCACAACCACTGCATGACCAGCCCGGTGTATCGCGAGAAGGTGCGGATCATCAACACGCATCTGGCACGCCGCTACGGGAAAAGCCCCGCTCTGGCGCTGTGGCATTTATCCAATGAGTACGGTGGTGAATGTTACTGTGATCTGTGCAAGCAGGCTTTTCGTCAGTGGTTGCGTGAACGCTACAAAACCGTGGAAGCAATGAACCAAGCGTGGTGGGCGCATTTCTGGTCGCACACGTTTGGCGATTTTGACGAAGTGGACGCGATAGATCCGCATGTGAATGGATTGGCGCTGGACTGGAAACGCTTCACCACCGATCAAACGGTCGATTTTATGCGGGCCGAAATAGCCCCGTTGCGGGAGTTTTCTCCGCAGGTGCCGGTAACCACCAACATGATGGGCACCTTTGAAGGGTTGGACTACTGGCGTTTCGCCCCGGCTCTGGATGTCATCAGTTGGGATTCTTATCCCTTATGGCATTCGAATCGCTCCGACTATGAAGTGGCCTCGGATACCGCCTTCAAGCACGATCTGAATCGTTCCCTGAAACGTCGGCCATGGTTGCTCATGGAATCCACGCCGTCGAATGTCAACTGGGCGTCAATTTCCAGGCCAAAAAAACCGGGAGTCCATCGGCTGGCATGCTTGCAGGCGGTGGCCCACGGGGCTGATGCCATCTGTTATTTTCAATGGCGTAAAGGGCGGGGATCAGCGGAAAAATTTCATGGTGCCGTGGTGGATCACGTCGGCCATGAACACACACGGGTGTTTGGCGAGGTAGCCGCGGTGGGGCGTGAGTTGGCGGCAGTGAAGGACATTCTCGGCAGTGAGGTTAGGGCCAAGGCCGCGGTAATTTTTGACTGGGAGAACCGCTGGGCGATTAACTCCTCGGCGGGCTGCCGCCACAGCGAAAAAAATTATGAAGCCACCGTCCAACGCCACTACCATGAACTGTTCCGGCGGGGTGTGGCGGCGGATGTCATTGAATCGACGAGTGATTTGGCTGATTATCAACTGGTCATTGCCCCGATGCTGTATATGCTCAAGCCGGGAGTCGCGGGGAATCTGCGCCGGTTTGTTCATGACGGTGGCACCCTCATCAGCACGTATATGACCGGCATAGCCAATGAAACAGATCTGGTATTTACCGGTGGCTGGCCCGCGGACGGGCTGATGGAACTCTTTGGCGTTTGGGCCCAGGAGCAGGATTTGCTCTGGGACCATCAGAGCCAATCGCTGCTGGCGGTGCCGGACAATGGGCTGGGTCTGACGGGTTCGTATGCGGCCCGGCATTACGCGGAAGTCCTGTACCCGCGGGGAGCGCGAGTATTGGCGACATTTGAGCATGAATTTTACGCCGGATTCCCGGCGCTTAGCGTCAATTCGTTCGGGCGTGGGAAAGCGTATTACACGGCTTCGCGCAATGACGATCGGTTTCATAGTGATTTTATCGGCGGCGTGCTTTCGGATATAAAATTGCAAGGTTCGCACGGTTCGGCGTTGCCTTTGCCCGATGGTATTTCCGTGCAGGTGCGGAGGCGGGGGGAGCGGGAGTTTATATTCGTGATGAATTTTACTGAATCCCGGCAGGATGTTTCCGTGGCCAATAGGCCGCTGCGATTGGAGCCATGGGGTTGTCAGATTCTTAGAGTGCCCTGACCGGGCCGCAGGATTTTTGCCGGGGCGGAAGTGGCGATGGCAACGTTTACGTCCCCGGCACCTCTTGAGGCCGATAGATACGTACTGCTAACGCCCTGACACGATGGGCAAAGCGCTGCTGGCATAAGCGTGCGAAGAATGCCGCCGCCGGGCCGCTGGCAAAAAGGGTAAACAGGGTGGATCCACTACCGCTTAGATGAATCGGCTGGCCGGCGGCTTGCGCCAGGTCCGCGCGCAAGGTATCGAGCCACGGGGCGATGGCGAAAGCCGGGCTTGCCAGATCGTTGCGGATTGTAGCGTTGATTTCCGCTGGCTCCGCCTGAGCCAACTGTGACCACCGCAATGTTGGCCGCAATTCGGGTTGTGGGGATCGGTCAAAATATTCGTAGACCAGTCGGGTGGATACGCCTTGTGGCGGAATCAGCAGCACCGCGTAGATGGTATACGAAAAATCCAGCGGTTCCATGATTTCACCCCGGCCCCGGCACACGGCCGACCGGCATGGTATAAAAAACGGCACATCGCTGCCCAGCGACAAGGCCAGTGCCTCCAGGTCCGCGGCGGACATTCCCAGCGAAAATGCCGCGTTGAGGGCCAGCAATGCGGCTGCGGCATCGGAACTTCCCCCTCCCAAACCGCCACCGGGTGGAATAATTTTGTGCAGCACAATCCGCCCGCGCGGCTGTTGGCCCCCTGCTTTGAACAGGGCCAAGGCCGCCTTGCCCACCAGATTATCCGTTAGCTTTTCAGGAATTGCGGTTGTCTGGCCCGTGACCGATAACTCAAAAGCGGCCTGCGGAATAATGCGGATGGTGTCGTAAAAGCTGATCGGCACAAACCACGATTCAATCGGGTGGTATCCGTCCTCACGAACCTCAAATATCCGCAATCCCAGGTTCAGCTTGGCCGGAGCGGCAATGGTGATGCTGCCGTCGGGCTGCAGGCGCAGGCGGGGGCAATTTGGCGATGTCCCGTGTTTCAATGAACATTCCTTGCGTGGGTGCGGTTCCAAGCGTCAGCAGATCTCGAATGTCCAGCCGCTGGCCGCATGGCTATTGACTCCCGGCGGGGGAGATGGCCACGCGGTCAAACTCCAGGAGAGTACCCTTATCGCGCTCAAACTGAACCAGATCCAGGTTGTATGCGGCAATAGCCGCGGATTGGGCGATTTGAGCTTCGGCCAGATTTTCCTGCGCACTGAGCTGTAATTGCAGAAAAGTGGGACTCAAGGCATGGCCGGAAAGCTCTTTTACTTTCAATCCGCGCAGAACCAGCGCTGCGGAAAGCCGCCGCTGCCGGGCCACGCGAATCTGGCTCCAATCGGCGGTAAGATTGATAAGATCGCTGGCAATATCGCGGGCGATGTTCTGGGCATCTTTGAGCATCTGCGTCAGCGCCTGTCGCCGTAACATTCGTCGGCGGTACAAAGCGGCGCGGGCGGCGCGATTGCCCAGTGGAATATCCAGGTTTAAGCCCACGCTGAAGCCGAAGCTGGGGCTGGTAACGGCCTGGCGAAAGGCTCCGGGCAAGCTCCCGTCCATCGCCAGCCCCGAGGAAT
>JABEVA010000018.1 GCA_013044065.1 Phycisphaerae bacterium | reverse complement strand
TGGTATGGATTATCTATTGGGATGTGCAACAAGATGCCTTGAGTTTTCACTACGGATCCATACGCGGCCCGGACGACATTCCCACCCCGGCCCACGAACAGTTGTTGAGGGCTTTTAATGAGGTGGAGGCGGATATGCTGGAAAGGAAGATACTTCCCAACGAAGCGGGAGTGGTGTATCGCAGTTCGAATCGGTTGATTGTTTGGGCCTTCGCGGACCTGCAATTGTCTCTAGGCCAATCCGCCCGGGTGAGAGATGTGCTGGCCGGCACACAACAGGTATCAGCCCGTCCGAACCTTGGTAAGCACGGTATTTACGAGCTGCCGCCGGAGGTGATTATTGGTTGAGCGGGTCATCAAGAAAGCGGCTTTGGCTTAAGCCAATGGTATTATCTTATGGCAGTATATCCACTTCTTGCCTAAAGCTCCCCTTATGCCAATCGATCCAACAACCAGCGCGGCAACTCAAATACGCAGAAGTCTGGCAGGAAATTGCGGCCATCCCACATTGGACCCGCCGGCGACGCCCGGGCTGCGACCATCCCAACACCGTCCGAGAACAGCCCTTTTCCAGCGGCTTACGTCCTAATACGTTGCTTTATTCATCGTCAGCCAGCCAAACACCGATGAAAGGTACGTCGCATTATCGCAGTTATTCTACTTGGTTTCAGCCATGTATGTGGTAAGCCCTTACGACCGTACCTGTGGTACGGCAAAACAGCCGTCTGACGAAGGAGATTGAGGTAACATGAAAATGTGTCGCAAAGCCTTTACGCTTGTGGAGTTGCTGGTGGTGCTGGCTGTCATCGCCATTTTACTGTCAATGTTATTGCCGGCTCTGGCCAGGACCAGACGGTATTCATACCGCGTCGTGTGCGCAGCCAACTTGAGTACGTGGGGCGATGTGGCCCTGGCTTATGCCACAGATCATCAAGGCTTATTTCCAACCGCCTATGGCTATGGCCAGGGCAACTCCTGGCAGACGCAATCCTCCGCACCAATCGTCTTTCCGATGGCGTTAAATCTGGATTCCAACGACCAGACCAGGGAGTTTAACGGGTCACAATGGAAAACCTACGGTACTCCCTATTCAACCTTTCTCCAATACGGAGGCACCGGCCACAGCGCATATACCGCCCGGGATGGAACGCCTTTGGCATCCGCCTCGGAGGGCATCTCCATCCCATTTATTTCGGGCTTCGATCCGACACAGCTAGCAGTCGATGGTACTAGGCCGACCAGTTCACGAAGCGTCAGTCTGGCCGCATGGATGGTGTGTCCGGACAGCCCCTTTACCAGCGACCTTTTCGCCGCCGCGGAACCCGGAAATTGGGGTTATTTCACCTTAACCTCCTACATGTACGTCGGCGGCACACCGGCTCGCGCCACCAGCGGCGCGCCATACGCCAATGGCAGCGGCTTTAACGACGGCGATACGCTTAGCTGGGGCGGACGGGAAAATAAACCCGGTGTTCGTGCCGATGGCTCGCCGCAGGATGTCCTTGCCGCCGACACTGTAGGATGGAGTGGCACCAACAACGGCAACGCCTATTTCATAAACCATCCCAATCCCATGAATCCGCAGGTACCGGAGTTTCAAAATGTGCTTTTTGCCGATGGCCACGTCCAGGGCGTGGTCAATCCAGGCTATTATGATCCAAATGTCAACCAAGCCAGCGACGCCTTAAGTGCCAGCGACTGGGCGGTCTCAGAATTAACACCCCGGTCCACGTCCGACTGTGGCAGTTCCATCGGCACCAACCAGTCCGCCAGTTGGATGTTTTATTGGCCCAATCTGCCGGTTGGTGGAATCGGCGGCGGCAACACGCCAAATAGCGGGGGCAATTCCGGAAACGGCGGTGGACCATGGGTTGGACCGGGCGGCAACAACGGCAACCATGGAGGCTGCTCCGGTGGCAACAACAACCAAGGCCAGAATCAGGGCGGTTGGTCCGGTGGCAACAACAACCAAGGCCAAAATCAAGGCGGCTGCTCCGGCGGCAACAACAACCAAGGCCAGAATCAAGGCGGTTGCTCCGGCTATGGCAACAACTGACGGTTGCACCATGGCCGCATCCCACGTTGTGGCCGTGATGGGTGCCTCCGCATTGCAACGGCCCGTGTACCGGTTTACGCCATCCCGAAGCGCTGCATCTTGGCCTGCCAGGGACGCGGACTCTCCACGCGGCACAGCCCACTTAAATCCTGCCGCAGAGACTTGAAACTCCCAAGAGCCTATTGGGGTTTCTTCATCAGCTTGCCGTCGGCGTGGTGCTTCCAGCCACTGCATCCAGGCTGGTAAGGCGGCCTGACTGTCCTTTTCTACGGGCACACGCCACCGCCCTCCAGACACCAGCGGTCCGGAGGCAGCCCACGGGCCTGATACTCCAAACCCGCCGAACCTCCTTTTTTTCGCCGCCGTAAGTACGTTTTCCGGCCTTACCGGTATACCCCAGACTTGTGGGGCGGTGATAATTCCGCTTCGGCACAACACATCAGCCAAAAGCTCTCTGGCCGAAAAAATGCTTTTATTGTAAACTTCACCGCTGTGTCATCGGGATTCCGGATGGTCCTGCTGGGCGTGGTGCTGCGTATCTGGATGTGCGCATGAAAGGTTTGCGTCTTCAAGATTCCTTGCTGTTGCTGGTGCTGGCGGCATTGGCACGGCCTGCTTCAGCCGTCACCCAGGCCCCGCCGGCGCATAGCCCATCCCCGGTGAAACGTCACCACCTCACCATGCCGGAATTGGAACAACAAATTGCCGCTTTGCGGCGTGAAGTGCAAACCATCAAGGCCCGTGAAAACCATTCGTGGATGAGCCGGCAGCGCGAGGCTCAAATTAAACGTATCGTCCAGAGCGTGCTTAAAGCGTCCGCCCGGCACGCCCAACAACTCAAAGCGGAAGTAACCGCCGGCTACAACCGCGGCTTTTTCGTCCGCTCGCCGGAAAATAATTTCCGCCTGAACATCCGCGGGTATATTCAGGTCGGTTATATTTTTGGCTACAGCACGGTGGGCAATGCCCAGAATATCAACACGCTTGGCCAGCCGGCGGGGCCACCGGCGGTGGGTGACGCCAGCGAGTTCAATATGAGGCGTGCCCGGTTGATTTTTTCAGGTCATGCCTTCAGCCCACGCTTCATTTATGAAGTCTCAGGTGATTTTGCCGGTTCGACCAATACCAACGGTTATCTACAGATGAAAACAACCTATGCGGGTTACCGGCTGATGAAAGGCGTGCTGCTGCGGGCGGGAGTGATGCGCGTGCCGTTTACGTATCTAAGCGACTACCCGGTCACCGGCGACGACTTTGGTTCCTTTCCATTGCTTTCCACGCCGTTTAATGCGGAACGTTCACTGGGACTCGATGTTTCCGGCAAGTTTTTCTCCGATCATCTCACCTACGACGTTCAAGTCAATAACGGGTCAAAGGCCAGTAAGGTAAGCACCGCCATTGATAACCGCCTGGGGTATTATTTGCGAATACAATATTCCGGCCGAGGAAGGGTGGCGCGATTCAGAAATGAAGGGACGCTACACCCACGTCATCATCTGGCCTGGATGATCGGTGCCGGACTGGGGTATGAATCGCAAAATTCCACAGCCGGGGCATTTCCCTCTCCGCAAACATCCTTATCCTTGGTGGGTCTCTCCACCCCCGATGGCGCAGGGTTTTATCCGAAGTTTTCGGCCAACGGTTCGCTGTATCGGGCCACCGGCGATGCCCATCTCAAGTTTGAGGGTATCGATGCCAGCACGACCATTTTTTTTCAGCAGTACAACGATCGTCCTCCGGCGGGTTCGTCCACGGATGATTTTGTGGCCGCTTTTGGACGACGCAGTCTTTTTGAAATGGCGTATTATGGTGAGATGGGTTATTTCGTGGTGCCGGGAAAATGGCAAATCGTCGGCCGGGCCGGCGAATTGTTTACCGAAAGCGGCGACAAGCAAATGTTTGAATACGGCCTGGGGTTAAACTGGTACATTTATGGCCGAGCAGCCCGGCTTCAGACCGCCATGATCTACATCCCCAATGCGGCGGCTCTTTCCAGCAGCAGCACCAATGTGGTACTTAACGCCCAGAATCTGATTTCCATGATCCAATTTCAATTGAAATTTTGAACCCTGGAAAGCTTCCTGCAGAAAGGGCCGCCACGCGGTGCCGCAGGGCATCAGGCGGCAGGAGGGCGATGTGAACTGTGGGCCGCATTTTTCGCGGTGATTTCCCATCGCAAGGGTTCACCCGCGATCCAGCGACGAAGTTCATCAACCATATAGCGGCCCATGCGGCGGCATTCACCGTCCATTGATCCGGCGATATGGGGCGTAAGAATCACGTTGGGCAGGGCATAAAGCGGCGAACCCGCCACCGGCGGCTCGGGATGGGTAACATCCAGAAAAAATTGCATATCCGGTCGTGCCCCGGCCACCGCCAGCAGATCCGCCTCATCCACCACCGCGCCGCGTGCGGTGTTGATGAAGGTGGATCCGGACTTCATGGTCGCCAGATGTTCCCGGGTTACCATGTTTTCGGTTTCGGGAAGCCATGGGGTATGCAGCGTTACCACATCGCTTTGGGAAAATAGCTCAGACAGTGACACCTGCCGCACCCCCAACTCCGCCGCCTCTGCGGGAGAAAGAAAAGGATCATAAACGATGCGCCGCATTTCAAAAGCCTTCAGCAGGTGGCACAAGTGTCGGGCGATAACACCCATGGAAATAATGCCCACGGTGGTGTCATAGCATCCGGGCATGATTTTGCGGCTCGGATAAGCCCCCGATCGTTTAATATCCATAGCCAGCGGCCACACCTGTTTGAGGCCAAAAATGATCGCGGCCAGGGCGAATTCCGCCACAGGCTGGCCATTGGCGGCGTACGCGCTGGTGAAACGAATGCCGGCCTTCCAAGCTGCGGACGTGGCAGTGCCTTGCAGCGAGCCGGAACCGTAGAAAACGACTTTCAGCTTCGGTGCCGCGGCCAGAAACGCCGCATCAATGCGTGGCCCGCCCCATCCGGAAAAAAGCACTTCCACCGGAGCCAGCAAAGACGAATCTTTTTGCCATACCTCAGGCCCATAGGGCTGGGGGGCGATGTCCACCAACGATTGTATTTCCCGGCAAAGTGCCTCTCCGTAAATGAGGTCAAAATTTGCTCTCGGCAGGGCAAAAAGGCCGTGTGGTCGATGCATAGATCATTTTCTTAAACAAAAGAGCGATTTCCAGTAGCACTGGGGCACCGCAGGCAAGCGCCGGTCTTATTTCTGACTGGCCAACACCTCATCTTTGACGTGGTTGGGCACCTGGGCATAGCTGTGCGGCTCCATGGTGTAATTGGCCCGGCCCTGCGTGAGCGAGCGCAGGATGGTGGAATAACCGAACATACTCGCCAGCGGCACAGTGGCATCAATAATTTGCGTATTGCCGCGGGTTTCAGTGTTTTCGATCATGGCCCGGCGACTGGAAATATCGCCCTGCACCGGTCCGGCGAATTCCACCGGCGTGGTCACCTGTAGTTTCATGATGGGTTCCAGCAACACCGGACCCGCCTTTTTGATGGCCGACTGCATCGCCAGAATCCCAGCCTGTTCAAAAGCAATCTGGGACGAATCGACATCATGGTAGCTGCCGTCGAAGAGCGAGACTTTCACATTCAATACCGGAAAGCCCCCCAGCACGCCCGACTTGGCCGCTTGCCGGCAGCCGTACTCCACGGACGGAATATATTCCTTCGGAATGGCACCTCCCTTGATCTCATTTTCAAAGAGAATGGTATCTTCCGAATCGTCGTCCTCCACCGGCTGGTACGGTTCAATACGTATCCAACAGTCGCCGTACTGGCCGCGTCCGCCGGATTGCTTGACGTGCTTGCCCTGCGCTTCAGCTTTTTTGGTGATGGTTTCCTTGTAGGCGACCTTGGGCTTGCCCACCAGCACATCCACCTTCAAATCGCGACGGAGCTTGTTGGCGATGATCTCCAGGTGCAATTCACCCATGCCATGGATGATGGTCTGGCCGGTTTCGGCGTCGAAATTGCTGCGGAACGTGGGGTCTTCGCGGCGCAGCGTGGTCAGCGCTTCGCCCAGCTTGTTTTTGTCATTGGCACTCTTGGGTTCAATGGACATGCTGATGACCGGCTCGGGAAACTCCATCTTTTCGAGTACCACCGGGTGGTCCGGGTCGCAGACGGTATCCCCGGTCAGCCCGTACTTGAAACCCACCACGCCGACAATATCGCCGGCCTCGGCGAATTCGCGGGGCAGCCGGTCGGCGGCGTGCATTTCCCAGATTCGGCTGGCGATTTCCTTCTTGTCGCGGGTGGAATTGATAATGCGCGCTCCCGATTGCAAACGACCGGAATACACCCGCAGATACGTCAAATCGCCATGCTGATCGGATACAATCTTAAACACGATGCCGCAGAAAGGCTCGCTGTTGTTGATTTTGCGGACAATTTCCTTGTTTTTATCACGCGGATCATGGCCGACAATCGGCGGTTTATCCAGAGGGCTGGGCAGGTAATAGACCACCGCGTTGAGCAACAACTGCACTCCCTTGTACTTCAGTGCCGAACCGCACAACACCGGATTGATCATCAGCGAAACAGTCCCCTTGCGCAGGGCAGCTTTGATTTCTTCGTTGCTCACCGGCTGGTCGCTAAGGTACTTTTCCATCATCTGCTCATCGCACTCCGAGGCCTTCTCAATCATGTAGGCCCGGGCCTGATCGGCCGTGGCTTTGTGGTCGTCGGGAATCGGAATCTCACCCCATTGAAGGCCCTTGGAATCCTCGTCCCACTGATACGCCTTCATGGTAAGCAGATCGATGACCCCGGCAAATGTTTCCGCCGCACCAATGGGTATCTGAATCGGAACGGGGTTGGCCCCCAGGCGGTCGCGGATGGTCCCCACACAGAAATTAAAGTCCGCCCCGATTTTGTCCATTTTATTGATGAAACAAAGCCGCGGAACATGGTATTTGCTGGCCTGCCGCCACACCGTCTCCGACTGGGCCTCCACGCCTTCACGGCCGTCAAACACCGCCACCGCCCCATCCAACACTCGCAAAGATCGTTCCACCTCAACGGTGAAATCCACGTGTCCGGGCGTATCGATCAGGTTGATGATATATTCCTCATTGGCCGGATTGCCATCCAGATGCCACGGGCATGTCGTGGCCGCGGAGGTAA
This sequence comes from Phycisphaerae bacterium, assembly GCA_013044065.1. GTDB lineage: Bacteria > Planctomycetota > Phycisphaerae > WQYP01 > WQYP01 > JABEVA01. Next base: position 4,166 of record JABEVA010000018.1, on the reverse strand, counting down.
TGGTGATGCCGCGTTCCTGTTCCTCCGGCAGATGATCCATGACCGCCGTACCTTCGTGTACTTCGCCCACTTTATGGGTTTTACCGGTGTAATATAAGATGCGTTCAGAGACGGTCGTTTTGCCCGCATCAATATGCGCGGCGATACCGATATTGCGGAATTTTGTTAAGTCGCGATCCATGAAGATTAACCTCGTTACAAAGACAAACTATCTATCACTTAAATCCAGCCCCTTCCCCAGAGCCTTTACGCCCATAAACACGATGCCCGCCAGAAGCGTCCAGCAAATCGGCTGCGACCGATGGGCGTTTCTCGCGGGCACAGGTTCCGGCGTACACACTTCGCCGCACCGCGTGCCGATGTCTCAACCCATGCCCGGGTCAAGCATCGGCCTCGGCATGGGCTTACGGAATATCCACTAGCAGCTTCACCCTTGCATATCCCTTTCTTCAAAACAGGGGCTTTCCGGATTCAGCGCGTTTGGCTCTCCGCGATCCGACCGTCCCGGCAGGCCGGGATTTCTTGGTACGGTCGCCGAAATCCGTCATTCATTGTACCGCATCCCATGACCAATGTGCAACCTTTCAGCCAGCTCGGAACCTTGGCCCCAGGGCCGGCTTGGCGGGGGCCGCCGGATCGGCCCCATGCCACCTTGAGCCACCCGTGGCTTTTAGCCGAAACTCGGCCCCTGTGCTATACTGAATTGCCCATTGTTTGGCGCTTGAACACTACGGATGCAAGACTCATGATATCCAGCCGCCGGCGGTTTAAGGAATTCCGTCAAAAACTCAAGCAGGGCTTGCTCAAGGGCGACCGCCTGATCGACCCGGACTCAAAACGCGATCCACCCCCGGATATCGGCGGACGGCACAGCGCCCTTTCCGGCGAAAAACATACCTTCAAGTTCACGAAAGGCCGATTGCTAAGCGAATACCGTCTGATGCTGCGCGGTTATTACGGTTCCGTGGCGGTTTTGATCGGCGTGGTGCTCATTACCTCCCTGGCGGCGATGGTTCCCCCCTATATTCTCAAATTGCTCATTGATGATGTATTCCGGGGTCGTCCGCTGCCGCTGGCCGTCCTGTTCCGACACTATTCTTTTGGCCGATGGCTGGGCCAATCGCCCATCCACGGGCTATTGTTTTTAACCCTGGTATTAATTGCCGCCGAGTTGCTTTCCATCGCCGCATCCTGGGCCCGCATGTTGTCCACCCAAAGGCTCAATTTCCGGCTTTCGGCTACGCTGCGGCAAAGGCTGCATAACCATTTGGCCACCTTGCCTCTGGCCCAACTCGCGGATTACCGCACCGGCGGTATCATCAGCCGCATTATGAGCGATACCGACCAGGTGGTGGGAGGAGTACAAAATGCCATTATCAACCCCACCTCCTCAACCTTCCGCGTGCTCTGTATTCTGGCGATTCTAATTGCCACGGACTGGAAGTTATTTCTGGTGACATTGGCGTTTATTCCGCCTGTGATTGCCATTCACTTCTGGCTTTTCCGGCGGCTGCGCCCGATGTGGCGAAATATTCAGGATGATCGCAGCGTCCTGGCCGCCCGGGTCAGCGACATGTTCGCCGGCATACGTGTCGTCCGCAGCTTTCGCCGGGAACGCAGCGAACACAAGGAATTCGCAGCCCGCCAGAACACCATGGTGCGCAAGCAGTATTACACCTCCGTGCTGGGCCGGCTGCTGGCCACCGGCTGGTCGGTTTTTGTGCCGGCTATCGGCATCATCATTATCTGGTACGGCGGACAACTGGTGCTCAAACATCAACTCTCCATCGGGTCCTTGGTCATGTTTGAAACCTATTCGCTGATGCTCTTGGGACCCATTACCCAGATGATCGAATCGCTCCAGAATCTCCAGCAGAACATGGGTGCCCTGGACCGCGTGTGTGACGTGCTTTCCCAACGGCCGGACATGCCCGATGCCCCCAACGCCCGCCCCATCCACCGCTGCCGCGGAGAATTGGAATTGCGGCATGTGAGCTTCGGATATACGGCCGGGCAAACGATCCTCCATGACATTAACCTGCGCATACCAGCCAAAACCACTCTGGCGATTGTGGGGCCGTCCGGGTCAGGTAAGACCACCCTGGTGAATCTGGTGGCCCGCTTTTTTGATGTGCTCGGCGGAACTATTTTGCTTGATGGAGAGGATATCCGCGATATTCGCCGCCAAGACTACCGACGCCTTTTTTCCATGGTCTTGCAGGATATTTATCTTTTTGACGGCAATGTGATGGAAAATATCGCCTTTGGACGCAAACATGCTACACCGGAAGAAATCATCGACGCCGCCAAAAAAGCCAATGCCCATGATTTCATTATGAATCTGGAAAAGGGGTATCAGACGCAAATCGGCGAACGCGGAGCCAAGCTTTCCGGAGGTGAAAAACAGCGTATTTCCATCGCCCGGGCCATTTTAGCCGAGCCGCAAATTCTGATCTTGGATGAAGCCACCAGCCAGCTTGATACCCGCAGCGAACGGTTGATCCAGCATTCTCTGGAAAATCTCATGGCCAGCCGCACCACTTTGGTGATCGCCCATCGGTTAAGCACCATCATGAATGCCGATTCCATCGCGGTACTCTCCGGCGGAAAGATCATTGAGCAGGGAACGCATCAAGAACTTCTGGACCAGCCGGGAATGTATCACCTGATGTTTACACAACAGTTTCAGCAGCACCGCGATCCCGCTCTGGAACGCATCGAATGGGAAACCCTTGAAAAAAAATAGCCGCCGCAACGCCGCGGTGTGCAGGCCGTCCCGGGAGTACGCACGCAAATGTCCACCACCACGAAATCCGCCGCCGTTTCCGCCAGATTATGGCTGGTCCGCCATGGTCAAACGGATTGGAATGTCCAGCACCGTATTCAGGGCCACACGCCCACGCCCCTCAATGAAGCCGGTATCCACCAAGCCCATTTACTGGCGGCCTTTTTCGCGCGGCGGCGCTTTGCGGCCATCTGGACGAGCGATTTACCGCGGGCCGCCCAGACCGCCGAGATCATCGCGCAAAAGCTCACGCTGGCGGTCCACACAACCGCAGAATTGCGCGAACGTGAGTTGGGCGAATTTGAGGGCAAAACCTGGGATGAAATTCGACACCTGCGCGGTATCGAACCAGGATCGCCGTTGGCCAATGGGGATCTTTCTGATTGGACTGGTATACCAGGCGTGGAAACAGATACGGCGCTATGGCATCGGATCCGCCGCGCCCTGGTGAATATCTCCGCCGATCATCCCGGAGAGGATGTCCTGGTGGTGACGCATGGCGGCGTGCTCAAACACAGCGTGTGGCATGTGCTGGGGCTGCCGCCAGGTGCGCCACGCCGATTTCCTCTGGCCAATGGCTTCACCGTAATTTTGCAGCAGCGGGGCCAGAGCTTTTACATGTTAAGCATGCTGGACATCGCTATTTTGGACGGCCATGCCAGCGCCGTGGACACCGCCAGCGCCTCCGCAATACCCTCAGCATAGCGCTCGGCCTATACGTCTACCGGGCGGATAACGTTGCGGCGCAGGGCGATACCGCCGGCCTAAGCCCAATACGGTTTACTGAGGGACCGGGCAAAAATATACTGCGCTCGGGTTTTGGTGAGACATTGCTGATTGCCAACGGTGGAATAAATAGGCCATTTTTTATAACAAAACGCAGAATAAAATATGCCATCAATGTCCGCTTGCAGTAGAACACCCACATCCTGGTCCAAGGTAGACGCCACCTGGTTGAAATGGCGGGTTTCCAAGCTGCACACCGGCGTATCCAGCGCCGGTACGGACGAAATAATCCATACCTTGCCATGACCGGGTCGGAAATGGTAAACCGTCATGTTGTTGGCCACCGCCTTAAACGGCGGTGCCGCCTCACCGACATAAACCGGCTTGCCCAACAGTGTGATGGCCTGGCCGTTAAGCGTTACCAATCCGGTGCGCTGCGTGGCAGGTCCAGCCGCACAGCCCCCCCCGCCATAACCAGCACTGCCGCCAGTAGCAAAATTGAAATTCTCTTAACCGCCATGCGAGCGCTCCTTATCTGTTTATGGCGATTATAGCCGCAAGGCTTACTTGCTGGTAACAAAACGCCACTGCTCTGTCACAACTAGAATTGGGGGTTTACGGGAGGCCGGGAGGTCTTGGGTGCCAAGTGAGGGGC
>JABEVA010000178.1 GCA_013044065.1 Phycisphaerae bacterium | reverse complement strand
GGCGGCTATTCCAATAAACAACATTACGGCTTTCTGGGCCAGACGGTGGTGGGGGAATGGGTGAATATCGGCGCGGGTACCACAGGCAGCAATCTCAAAAATACCTACGGCGAAGTGCGCGTGCCCATCAATGGCACCGACGTGGCCTCCGGGTTGAACTTTCTGGGGGCTATCATTGGTGATCATGCCAAGCTGGGTATCGGCACGTATTTAAGCACCGGTTCGGTGATCGGATTTTCAAGCCATGTTCTGGTTTCGCGCCCGCCTAAATTTGTTCCAAGCTTTTCCTGGCTCGATGAACAAGGCCTCAAACGCATCGACTTTAACAAGGCCGTGGCCATCGCCCAAATTGCCATGGAACGACGCGATATGGCCTTCACCCCCGAAGAACATGAATTGTTTGTGCGCATTGCCGAGAAATGGTCGGCAGTCGAAGTGCGACCGATGTAACAACCTTGCCATGCCGGCACAAAATCTCGCCCGCGCCGTTTGCAAGCCACCGTATAACTAAGTAAAATCAAGCGTGGTCCCGCGGCACGGGTGCAACTTCGGAGTATTTTATGGCAGCGGAAAAACCGGTAAGTGTCAAGCCGCGGCCCGGCGCAAAATTGCCCCAGTCGCGACTGCGACGGGTGGCCCGAGCACCTAAAGATCAGATTCTGGCTTTTAAGGTGGATGCGGCGTTGGCTGGACTGTTGGCATCCGTTAATAACAAAAGCGAATTGATCCGCGATGCGGTGTATGCCTATCTGGGGCATTTATGTCCCTTGTGCGAAGGTAAAGGCACCATTGCCGCCAATCGCGGCCACGAAATAGAATTGCTGCTTAAGCAATTGCAATTTGCCGCGTGCAGCGGCTGCCACACGGCACTGCCCATCATGCCGCGTCTGCAAACGCTGGTGAATTCTCTGCCGCATGCCGATCGTCTGCGCCTGACGGAGTTTCGCAGGACCGGCGAATTGCTCTGCGCCGAATGTTTTCAAAAGGCTGACATGTGCGATACCTGCGGCGTGCATGTGCCCCATGACCACATGGCTGAACATCGCACCAAGTTACATCTGCGGCGCAGGTAGGCGACAGGCTCGCTAACTGGCAGTTGGTTGGCTATCATACCCGGCAGCCTCAAACATGGTGTCCGTCGGCGGGCGGCCATGGCAGAGGTCTTCCAAACAGCGTGTGCAGCGTGCGAACCTGGTTCAATAGCCGTCCGCGTAAAGCTTGGCCCCATCCTTTTGCCCACCTCCCCAAGCCGGCCAATCTTGGATTCCCCTTGGTGGGGGCGGCGGCGCTGCTGATTTATTCCGGCGGTGGCCCGAATCCCGGCTGTTGTCAGGCTCAGGTGTCGGCTGCGCGTTTATCCACGGCTTTTGGCGATTGGTTCAGCGCCGATCGCCCCCAAAGCCTGGTGGATCGAGATAACCTTACCGGCGACTGGTGGGGAGCACGCGATACTCTGCAACGCCGTGGTATTATCCCGGCCGTTTCCTTCCTGCAGGCCGTTAGCGAAAATTTTTCCGGCGGCATCCGCACCAACCGGATAGATTGGCGTTATCGCCTCGATGTGTCGCTAACATTGGATACCGCCAAGCTTCTGGGTTGGAAGGGCGGAACCGCATTTGTTGATTTCATGGCCCACGGCGGCCAAAATCCGGCCTTGAATCTGGTCGGGGCCGCGCAGGCCATCAGTGCTATCGACCAAAACCCCGCCACCCGGCTGGATCAGATATGGTACAAGCAGGAACTCTTGGGGAAAGATTTGTGGGTGAAGCTGGGGCGCATTGATACCACGTATGATTTTGACGACATTCGCGATGCCCAGCCATTTCTGAATGGCTCATTTGGTTTTACGCCCACCATTTTTGTTTTTCCCAGCTATCCGTTTTCCGCCTGGGGAGGCGAGGTCTGCTGCAAACCGTGGAAGCATTTGCAGCTCCAGGCCGGTCTTTTTGACGGCAACACCGAAGATACGCTGCCTGCCGTGGCCAGTGCCGATCCTAACGCGGTGGAAAATCCCTATGGCTTGCTGGCCATCGGCGAACAAAGCGTGCATTGGTATCTTAGCCCGCGACGCTTGAGCGGCTCGGTGGCCCTGGGAGAATGGTACCACACCGGGACTTTCCAAACGTACGCGGGAACCCCTACGCAAGATGCCGATGGCTTTTATATGTATCTGGATCAAACTTTGTGGAAATGGAGCCATCAGAACGGTCACACCGCATCGCGCATTGGCGCGTTTGTGCAATATAGTTGGGCCAATGGCAAACTGACGGACATTAACCGCAACCTGCTGGGCGGGCTGCGTTGGCGTGGGCCGATCCATGGCCGCCCTGATGATAACCTGGGTATCGGTGCCAGTTGGACGCATATAAGCCGCTATGCCGGAACGCAGCACAATTATGAATGTATTGTGGAGGGATTTTATTCTCTGGAGGTCACGCCGTGGCTCAATGTGCAGCCGGATTTACAATATGTAATTCATCCGGGCGGCACGTACGCCAACGCCCTGGTGGCGACGGTGCAGGTGGGGATTGAGTTTTGATGGAGAATGTTATGGATTCCGCCCTGCCAACCCTTCCGCGGCGTCGGGCTGCACTTTTCTGGATTGCGATTTATGCCTGGGTCGTTCCCGCGCCACTGCTGCTGGTTGGCG
>JABEVA010000177.1 GCA_013044065.1 Phycisphaerae bacterium | reverse complement strand
CTTCGCCGGCTTCGTCGGCCAGAGCTACCGGATGATCGAACAGCAGCCGGCCGCCGCCCATTTGCGCTAATGCAATGTGCTGTCCGGCAACGTGCAGCTCCATGCGAACGATGGCTGAAAAACTACCCGGAGTCGAGGCCTGAATCATGAATGACACTCCAAAATCATCGGAAGATCGCGCCAGCGCCTATGTCGCCCACCATGGTCTTGAAATCAGGCACAGGCTTGGCCGGGGCATTCATGGTAGAGTTTATTCCACCAGCGCCGGCTCGGCCATCAAGGCCCACAAGGCCTCTGCATCATACCACCGGGAGCTTATTATATTATGTTTGCCGATGAAGGAGTGTGACGCCGCCGACATTTTTCCGTTCCGATTCGGCCGGGACGGCCCCATTGAAGCGTTGTTTTTGGCGGTCATCAGCGCGCAAGCGCGAAGTTTTCCGCGGCGGCAGGCCTTGGCTCGCCGCCGCGGCCCCATTGAAAAAGAGACGCCGCCTTGCCGCAGCGTCGGCCCGGAGATGTTATCTCCGGGGGTTAACAGTCAACCCAGATGCCACTATAAAGCCGCGCCCGCCTGCAAGCAACTTGCAGAGATGCCCCGCCATTAGCCCACGCTCTATACGTTTCAACCCCGCAAATTCCCCCACCGCCTCTGCGGCGCGGCGGATGGCGCTGGCCACATCACTAACGCCGGGAGTATACACCCCCGTCCGGCCAAACGCCAAACAACGCCCTCCGCCATCCTGGCCAAAGGCATGTATCACGGTGCCGGGATCGAAACGGACGCAGCGGCTCTGTCTCAACTTAATCAAGTCGCCCGCATCCACGCCCATATTGTTTTGCAGCAGCTCGACCAGGCAAAGGGAATCTCGGTCGCTGTGAGCCAGAGCTTGGGTGAGCATCCGCTGGCGAACGCTGAGATCTTCCCAATTTAATGTCATGGCCGCCAGCACCGCTGCAAGCCCGGCATCTGGCCCGGCACCGGCCGCCGTTCTCGCCACAGCCATGGATTGGTACCACGTATACGCGGCAAGAACCTTCACCCATGGTGGGGAGGCAGCGCCACGTTTGCCAAGCCCAGAACCGGCGGCACCCACCGCGAAGCCTGATTACGGCGTGCATTGGAAATTCAGCCAAACACCCACGGACCTGTCGGCTGGTGCGGAAATTTCGCCGCGGCAAAGAGGCGGACTCTTAAACCTGCCCAGACGCCACCGACCGGGCAAACGAGCCAAGGATTCCGAGGCATATCGCCACTGGGCTGTATTTATGGCCCTGGGTGGATTGACGCTGGTTGAAAACCGGAAGGGAGCCGGATCGGTCCACGTGGTGAAGCGATTGCACCCCGCCAACCTGATGGTGCCCGCCGACGGCACGGTTTTACCGGTGAGCTCCATTGCGAGCACGCAAGTTCTGATTTAGGAAACCAAACCTGAACTCACCACAGCCTTTCGCAATTCTGCTCATCGGGTAGGCACGATCGGCGGGTTTTGATACCGTAAGGGACCACGCAAAAATAAATTCGTGTTTTACGACACAGTAATTTTGGCTGCTGGCCAGACGCGACGGGCGCCCATACCCCGCCAGTGGGTCTGCAAGCAGCCAGCAACGCCGCCAGCGGACAAAAGAACCAGCCGGAAAGGGTGAAGTCGTTTCTGCCCGGTCCCTAAGTCCGCCTTCAACGTGTCCGTGAAAGAGACGCTTGGATCGTCCGATGAATGTGAGATGGCTTGGCCATATTTTCAAAATGCAGCACTTGGGTATACGTGGGTATGGACGAGCTGCCAAGGTAAATCACCCGATGATGCCATGTGACCAGTTGCAGTTGAGCTTTTTGCCGGGTCAGCTTCCGCTGGAGATTTCCAGTCAAGCTTTTCACCCACCGGTGGGCGAAATCCAGTACCCACAGGTTGGCACCAGCTTGGTGCAGCGCCGGGTCGTGGGCGGGCAGGGTGGTCAACCACTGGCGATGTTCTCGACGCAGGTACCAGAGCACGTTGCTCGGCATGGCCCCAAGGATAACAAGCTGCGTGTTACTGGCATGACCGCCGCAAGCCTCCTGTACCATCCGCTGCGACTGCTGCCAGCCGCGGCTGATCCAGGGATGAAAAACATTCACTGCCGTGGCGATGACGGCGAACGCCGCAAGGACCGTACATACTGCCGCCATGGTGGCTTTCAGGGCTTGCTGACGATGGCGCAAGGATCTTAACCCCCATACGATGCCGTTGAAGAGTCCCAGTGAGGCAAGCAGCATGATCGCCGGAACCAGATGTTGTTCCACTCGGGCATCGCGTCCATAAGGATAGGCACGCAGAAAAGATGCGGCCAGAGTCGCCAGAAATGGCGTCACCAGCAACACCATTTCCGCCCTCTGACCACGGTGCCAAAGTCGCCATGCACCCAGCCAGCACAGCGGAGAAATCAGCAGTGAAACACCCCATTCTCCACCCATGGGATAGCTCATCATGTTGCCGAATTGAGCCTTGATCAGCCACCAGCCAAGGTGCCAGTTCCACGGCGGAAAAGCGCTGCCCCAAGCCAATAAAATCCCCTGATGACGTGTGGTGTGCAACTGTCCACCCGATACCTTAAAGAACAACAGCGCAAAACCACCCAGCAAGACGACATTAAAAAGAACATACAGGCTCAGGCTCCTTGGGCTGCCCGACCTCCACTGGCGGACCGCCAAAGCCAAGCTCACCGCCCCGGCAACAAACACAAACGGATAGGACAAAACCAGAGCCACTGGCGTGAGTAAAATCAACAGCAGCAGCCCAAGCCAATGGCGTGGCCGCCGCAACGCCCAAAGCCCCAATCCGGTGCAGGTGAGGGCCACCAGCAGGTCGATGGAATAGGGCTTAAAATCATTGCTGAACCGCGCGGGCGATAGTGAACATGCCAACAAGCCCGTCGCCAGCACTGCCACCCAACGCCCCGCAAACTTGCGTGCTATCAGATACATCAGGGGTATACTGGCCAACGATGCGGCCAGAGGGATTAACCGAACCGCATAAGAGGATGTCCCCAAATGGGCCATGACGTATTTGCTCATCCAGAGAAATCCGATTGGGCAGGCCACGATGTAACGCAACGGACGCAGCAGGCCCATATAGGAACGGTCCAGAATGTTCAGGCCCACGACCGCCTCGTCTCCAAAGATCGGAAAATTCAAAAAGTACCGCACCAATCGCCACGACACGCCGATGACAATTAGAACGATTAACCAAAATGTCCTGGAAGCCAGCAGGGCCTGCAAATTCCCGCGGGGCTTGGCTGTTGCTACCATCGGCTGGCCCTCTTCCATCGCGCCATCTTGATTTTCCATCATAACGATTTCTGTAACCGTTCACGGCCTTTTCGGCCCTTGAGTTGGCTCACAACGAGCCTGACCATGGATAGAATATATTTTCCACCCGGAAGAAAAGCAAATAAGTTCCTGCGGAAAAGTTCGGGATAAAGTTTGGGAATTGTACACAATCCGTCAAATAAAATAATCGGCTCAAAGGATTGGTCGAAGTGACATGGACGCACGTGCCGAACCTGCCTGTGCGTCGCACGCAGACAGGCAAGCCTACCAGCGACGAATCGCCGAGTTAACCCGCCAACTGGCAGAACCTGACGCAACAATTGTCGATCCCCGCGCGCAGGTGGCACGGCTATCGAAAATCCGCCAATCTCTGGACTACGATGTTTTTCATTTCACCGGCTTTAGCTGATAGTGATCAGCTAGGGGCGTGGCTGCCTCGCGCTCCGCCCGGAGCATGTCGGGAAGCGTTGCGTAAATCGCATGGACAAGATTTTCCCCGTCGGCGCGAACAATCGTACGCGCTGCCGCGCCTACGCCTCCGAACAGAATCAACTTTGGGCCGCCGCTCCAGGGCGGGGAGTAGCCTGCGATGGGTAATTGAATGTAGCGCCATGCATAAAAGCGGACTTGCGTGCGATTCCACGCCATTGCCAAAACGTGATACGCCTGCATTAGCATCGGCGTACGATACCGTGCCAAGTTGATGCCGCCGGATAACGAGGCTGCACTGAAGGCACCCACCGACTGGCCATTGATGCTGAGCGTATACCTTTTGGCCGTCAATCCCGCGACCTGCAAATGCTCCTGATCAAGCTCGCGATATAAATGGCCGGCATGAATAATGGCCTCCGTCGTCGGATTGATAAAGTGAAACTTAGGCTGCGGCGCCTGCCAGCCATTCTCCGGTGGAAACTGCGGCCATACTGCATGCAGCGACAGCATTGGGAATGGCAATGAACCGTCGAGTTGCGTCCAACGAATGCTCCCATCGGCCGTCTGAAGATTTGTTACTTTTGTGTTGTCGGCAACCTTGACGTTACCGCCCGAAATAGCAACCTTCGTTACCATGGCCGGCGCGTTCCACCGTTTCAGCAACGCCTCAGCCATAAGCAATTGTCCCGCGGCACTTGGGTGTATTCGTCCTGGTATTACCTGACTGGCAAGCTGGGGTTCCGTGGCTTGGAGTTTTTTGATCACGGCTAACATGGGGGCGTTAAAATCTACATAAAAGAGGTGATCCTTGGCTGCGAGTTGCTTGTCAAACTCGTCGTAGCGCTGCAGTACCCCGTTGTAGCCTCCGGCAAAGCGATGTTTGATGTTGACAAACGGCGTTGGCCCAAAGGGCGACGGCCCGATGATAACAATGCGTACCCCTGGAAGATGCGCCTGCAACGCATCAACCAGATGTTCATAGCCTTTCTTGTAGGTGTCAAATATCTTGGCGTCAAAGGGTCTATACGACGCATCGTTCATGCCCAGCATGATGGTCACAACCGTGGGCTTGAACGGGTATACGTCGCGCTTGAGACGCACCTCTATGGACCCGGCCCAGCCGCCGGTGACGCGGTCGGCGGCGACTCCCGAATCCACGAAGTCAACTTTCAACTTGGGAAAACGCGTGATCAAATAAGTTTCAACAGCCACGGCATAAAATCGCTGCTCGGTGATGCTGTCACCATAAAAGCAGACGCGGTCGCCATTGCGGAGGAAAAAATGACTAGGGGCGGCCGCCAGAGCTTTGGCGAATAACAGTGCCAACAGAAGGGATGCGGAGAACCAGCGGGTGAATGTCACACGATACTCCTAAAAAACCGTTCTCGGGATAAAAACCGTGCAAATAAGGGAAAATCAACGGGTATTGGGCACCGTTGGAGAAAAAAAACGCGAAAATGCAGTGAAACGCGGACTCATCTAATTATTCGTAGCCGTTCACGGCCTTTCGCCCGCTCAGACCCGCAAATAGGTCCGAACACAAGTAATTCTACCACATCCCCGTCCCACAATGCAAGGGCAAAATCCGCAAAATAATTTCCGCTTCTGCAATACCCCCCCAATAGCTAAAAAAAGTGATGATGCCGAGGCGCGCCATCACTTTTGCATAACCGAACCGCCGACAGGGCGGCCCGGTCAGGGGCGGATTCGCTTGCGCCTTCTGCCGCTGCCCAACACGGCGATGAGCAACCGCGCTGCGAACCCCGCCACCAGGACCGCCAACGCCGCGTCGAGCAGGTTTTCCACGATAGCCGGGATCATCATCGTTCACCCCCTTTGGACCAGACCACCGGTGCGCCGGGTGGCGGCTCTGTCGGCAGGGTTGCCACCAAAGCGGTCCAGGTAGGAAACGCCGCCACGCCAGCAAAGAGTTCCATGGCAAAGGCGCTAATCACCTACCACCGAGACCGAAACGGGGACGCAGCGAGTTTCTGGGCCTTCATCCGCTAAACGGCCATTGCTTTACGGAGCAGGGCCTATACAATTCAGGATATAAGGGACCGGGCAAAAACAAATTCGTGTTTTACGGCGCAGGAATTTTGGCCGCTGGCGAGGCGTGAGCAACGCGCATACCCCGCCAGTGGGTCTGTAAGGAGCGAACAACGACGCCAGCGGCCAAAAGAACCAGCCGGAAAGGGTGAAGTTATTTTTG
>JABEVA010000017.1 GCA_013044065.1 Phycisphaerae bacterium | reverse complement strand
GGTCGGGCAGCGCGGGGCCTGTGGAGACGGCGGTATCCGTAGTGGCTCCGACACTGGCGGTGGGTATTGGTGCAGTGGTGGGCCGGGTGTCGATCGTCGCGGCCACCGGGTTCCTTGATTCGGCAAGGAGCTGCCAGTTGACCCGTGGGCAGCCATCCCAGAGCGCTTCTAAATCATAAAAGGCTCTGCTGGACTCATTGAATATGTGGGCCACCACGCCGACAAAATCAAGCAAAATCCAATGCGCGGTTTCATCACCACTGCGGCGAAACACCTTAAAGCCACACTGCGCTCCATGGTCCGCAAGCTCATCACCGACGGTTCTCATTTGGCGGTCCGAGGTGCCGGTAGCCAGAACAAAAAAATCGGTTACCGGCGAGCGTCCTCGCATATCCAGCACTACCACATCGCGGCATCGCGTCTGCGAGGCCATTGCGGCTAGACTAACGGCCAAGTCCTGCGTACTTATTGTTGACTGCGAATTCATCCGTAGCTCCAAGGCGTGAAATCATCACGGATCCGCGGGCGTTAATGTTACGCCCAACCACGCCGACACCACGCCGGCCGCTGATAGTTTCGTCGAAAATGGCACGGTAATCCAGCAACGCTTTTACCATTGAACGCGGCGTGTCCGTTTGATGTGGCTGCGCATCTTTTTGGAGTCAATTCTGCGCTCCTGGCTGCCGCGCGTGGGTCGCGTTTTTCGTCGCCGGATGGGTTCCACCTGGGCCAGGAGGACCATTTCACGCAGCTTCGTCAGGCAGGCGGTGCGATTGGCCTCCTGCGTGCGCTGGCGTTCGCTGATGAGCAGAATATCGCCATTGGCGGTAAGCCGACGTCCCGCCAGCTTGGCCAAACGTTCGAGGGCCGTTTCGGATAAGCCATGAATAGCCTGTGCATTGACGCGCAGCTCTGTTTTGGTGTTCACCTTATTGACATTTTGTCCGCCGGGGCCGCTCGACCGGGAAAAAGCGAAGCGTAATTCGGATCTGTCGGTCCAGATACCCGGAGCCAGCGTAACGCCGGGCAGATTGTTTTTATTTGTAAACATAGCGTGATTGTACCATGAAATGGATAAATTGTGTGGTTGGGCGGCATTATCCCAGACCCGCGTTCGAAACTTTCAAGATGCGCCATTATAATAATGGCTGTGCGGCGGTGGATCGGCCACCGGACCGGCGGCCCCGTCGCCGGGGTGTCGGCTTGAAGCCCGCGCAGCGTTGCTGGGCCGTTGTGGCAGCGCTAGCGACCCTTTTTTTGGGTACCCGTGCCTGCTGGAAGTTCATCCGTTGGCTGAAAATATATATGACTTCAGGACCAGCCGATCTGCAGAAGATCCGCTGGTCTATTTGGTGGGGTCTGGGCCTGGAGATCCCGGGTTGCTCACGCAACATGGCGTTGCGGCGCTGCGGCGGGCGGCTGTAGTGGTCTACGATGCGCTGGCCAATCGGGCCTTGTTGGATTTTTGCCCGGCAGACTGCGAACGGATTTTTGTCGGAAAATCGGCGTCTCATCATACCCTCACGCAGGACCGTATTAACGGCCTGCTCGTCGAGCAGGCCCAGAAATTTGTATCTCGCCGTGGATCCGGGCAGCGCGTGGTGGTGCGGCTCAAGGGCGGGGATCCTTATATTTTCGGGCGTGGCGGCGAAGAGGGGCAATATTTAGCGGCGGCCGGAATTCCATTTGCGGTAATTCCAGGCATTACGTCGGGTTTGGCCGGCCCGGCTTATGCGGGTATTCCCGTCACCCATCGGGAACTCACGAGTACCGTAACCCTGATCACGGGGCACGAGCAGGAACAGGCTAAGGGGGAGGCCAAAGATACCGCGCTGCGGGTGAATTATCAGGCGCTGGCCGCGCTGGGAGGGACGTTGGTGTTTTACATGGGTGTAAAAAATTTGCCGGAAATATGCGCATCGTTGATGCGCCATGGACTCTCCGGACAAACGCCCGCGGCAGTTATTCGCCAGGCTACACTGCCCCAGCAGCAAGTGGTCGTGGGTGTGGTCGCGGATATTGCCCAAAAGGCCCGACAGGCGGGGATCAAGGCACCCGCGATTACTGTTATCGGTCAAGTGGTAAGCCTGCGAGAAACCCTGAATTGGTTTGAGCGGCAGCCGTTGTTCGGCCTCACTGTGCTGGTAACCCGTACTCGGCAGCAAGCGGGAGCGCTAACTGGACAGTTGACGCAGCTTGGGGCCAGGGTCTTAGAAGCCCCAACCATTGAAATTGCGGAATCTCAGGATACAGCGCCGGTGGACGCGGCCTTAAAGAACATGTCCACAATGGATTGTGTGGTTTTTACCAGCACCAATGGCGTGGAAGCGGCTTGGAACAGGCTACGGGCATTGGGCCGCGACAGCCGGGCGCTACCCGCAAAAGTCGCCGCGGTGGGCACAGCTACGGCTGCAGCGCTGGAACGCATCGGCATCATGGCCGACGTCCTTCCCGAGGAATTCATCGGCGAAAAAATCGGCGTTAGCCTGCGGCAGCACTTTGGCTCTGATGGGTTGGTCGGTTGCAAAGTGTTGCTGCTGCGGGCGGATATTGCCCGTCCCGTCTTGCGTGAACAATTGGAGCACGGGGGCGCGAAAGTTGTGGATGTGCCGATCTATCAGACCCGCGCCCCGGCGGCACTGCCATCGGAGGTTCTCGAGGCGCTGGCGGCCGGAGAAGTTCAGTGGATTACCTTTACCAGCGCCTCGACCGTTCGCAACCTGCACGCTCTCTTGCCGGACCATCTTCGGCCGATGGTTCATGCGGCCAGGCGTTTGTCGATCGGGCCGATCACCAGTGAGGCTCTGCGTGAATTGGACTGGCCGCCGACGGTGGAAGCGGCGCAGCATGACATTGTCGGCATGGTGCAGGCCCTCTTGGCGGCGACCGGGCGTTAAGGCGGTGGGGGGGCGGGATTTTGCGGCCCTTTCCC
Organism: Phycisphaerae bacterium; assembly: GCA_013044065.1. Lineage (GTDB taxonomy): Bacteria > Planctomycetota > Phycisphaerae > WQYP01 > WQYP01 > JABEVA01. Next base: position 5,266 of record JABEVA010000017.1, on the reverse strand, counting down.
GCTGACGCCAGCAGGACCAGCGGTTCTCAGGCGGGATTGATTGAGTTGGTGCGGCTTGCACTTGGCAAGGTCATTCATAGTTGCCGGATGGAATACATGGTGCCAGCATCGCCGTTTTGATGGAAAGAGTATAGAATCTGCCGCTATGAAGACGATTGCCTTTCAAAAATGTATGAATCCGGACTGCGGGACCACCTTTGACGTGGGCGAAGCTCTGACCGCGTGTCGGCGCTGCGGTGAGCTTTTGGACATCGACTACGACTGGTCCAAGACGGAATTGCCGAAAACGCTGCGTGATTTTCAAGCCCGGTGGCAGAATCGTCGTTTTCCGCTGGATTATTCGGGGGTGTGGAGATTCCGCGAGCTTTTGCCCTTCGCCGCCGATGCTATGGTCTGCACCATCGGCGAAGGACAGACTTTCCTGCAAAATGCGGTTTGCCTGGGCCAGAAACTGGGGATGTGGCCTGGGCAACTGTGGTTGCAGTATGAGGGCATGAACCCGTCGGGCAGCTTCAAGGACAATGGCATGACCGCCGCGTTTACCCATGCCCGCATCGTGGGGGCCAAGCGGGTCGCATGCGCCAGCACTGGAAATACGTCGGCCTCGGTAGCCTTGTATGCATCGCTCAACGGCTTTCAGGGTATCGTCTTCATCGGTTCAGGAAAAATTGCGTTTGGAAAGCTTTCCCAGGCTCTGGACTACGGGGCCAGGACGCTGCAAATTGAAGGCGATTTTGATACGTGTCTGGCCCGCGTCCGGCAGGTGAGCGGGCAACTGGGTCTTTATTTAATGAATAGCGTTAATCCTTTCCGGCTGGAAGGGCAGAAGACCATCATGTATCGCATCCTCGAGGCCTTAAGCTGGGATGCCCCGGATTGGATTATTGTGCCGGGCGGAAATCTGGGCAACTGCTCGGCTTTTGGCAAGGCGTTTCTGGAATTGAAGGCTCTGGGCCTGCTGAAGCGGATTCCACGCTTGGCCATCATCAATGCGACTGGTGCCAATACGCTTTGTACTTTGGTTGATAATGGGCTGAAGTGGAATGACGGCCATGTGGACGATGCCGCCATCGTTGCCCATTACGCTCGGATGGAAAAAAATAATGTTCATCCGCATACCATCGCTTCGGCGATTGAAATAGGGCGGCCGGTGAATCTGAAAAAATCTTTGCGGGCACTGGCGGTGATGAATGGGGTGGTGGCACAGGTAGCCGATGAGGAAATTCTTGAGGCCAAGGCTCTGGTGGGCAGGTTCGGCTTTGCGTGCGAACCCGCCAGTGCCGCCACCATAGCGGGCTTAAAACAGCTTTTAACCAGGCAAATCATTTCTCGCCATGAACGAGTGGCCTGCGTGCTTACGGGCCATGGCCTCAAGGATCCCGATGCGACGGTCTATTATCACACCGGTATCAAGACCAAAGATGCTCGCCAACCCCAGCCGGAGCCTACCTGGGGCCGTCTGGCCAACAAACCCGTTCAAGTTGCCGATGATTTAGAGGCCATTTTGCGGGGGCTGGGTTTGGACGCCAGTGCCATCGGCAACGACGTGGGAACTGGCTATGTGGCGACGCCCGGTGATTGGCCGTTTGTGGAGTATTAGCCGATGGAGTTGGCTTGTGCCACGTGTCGGCGAGGACCGTATCAGGAATAAATATGGCAGGATCGACGGGAAATTTTCGCAAGGTCGGTGATCTGGCGGCGCATGTCGGCGGCACGGTTTTGGGCGATGCCGGGCGGATCATCGACCGTTGTCACGGGCTGATGGGTGCCGAGCCGACCGATATAACCTTTGTATCGAATGCCAAATATATGCGCCAACTGGCGACGACGGACGCTGGTTGCGTGGTGGTAGGGCGGCAGGTAAACCAGACTTCGATTGGGCGCCAGGAAAAACCACCGTTAACATTTATTCAAACCGACGACCCGTATTTTGCCTTTCGGCAGATTGTCGTTTTGATGCACGGCTTTCGGCGGCATGCGGCGGTCGGTATTTCGCCATTGGCCCATGTGGCATCATCGGCGCGCATTGGTAAAAATGTCAACATTCATCCGTTTGCCTATGTGGGCGAGAATGTGATTGTTGGTGACGGCTGCAACATTTACAGCGGCGTGACCATCATGGACGATGCGGTCCTCGGAACTGATTGCATTTTATATCCTTCGTGTACAATTTATGAACAATGTGTGCTGGGCAATCGGGTGATTTTACATGCCGGCGTAGTCATCGGCAGTGATGGCTATGGGTTTGCCACCCATAAGGGGGTGCATCATAAGATTCCACAAATTGGCAATGTGACGTTGGAAGACGATGTGGAAATCGGCGGTAATTCAGTGGTGGAAAGAGCGGTGATGGAAACCACGCGCATCGGGCTGGGTACCAAACTCGGAAATGGTGTGGTGATCGGGCATAACTGTCACATCGGTCAGCATAATCTGCTGGTCAGCCAGGTGGGCATTGCCGGTTCCACCAGCACGGGCCACCATGTGGTCTTGGCGGGCCAGGTGGGCGTGGCCGGCCATTTGCACATTGGAAACATGGTAACAGCGGCGGCTCAGACCGGCATTGCGGGCGATATACCCGAAAAGCAAGTTGTGTGGGGTACTCCGTCGATTGAAATCCATCAGGCCAAGCGTGTTTTTGCCCAGTTAGCCCATTTGCCCGAATTGGTAAAACGGGTGCGGGCGCTGGAATCGCAGTTGGAAAAGCTCAAGCCGGTCGGCGACCATACCAAGCCTGGTGGCTGATTCTCCCATGAGTGGTGCACCCGAGCCTTGAGTTTGTTGACCAAGGGGTCGTGCGTCGCGGTAGGTCAGCTCCTTTTCCATTGGTTCGGCGCAAAGACTCCGGCGGTCCAGCGCATGCTTGGCCGGCCCGGTCAACTTTGACGTCCTGTGGCGAAAAAAATGGTTATATCGGGCCGGAAACCGGCAGGAGCAAGGTGGAGCTTTGTATCGATGATCGCCCAGCCCAATTAAGATTGTGGTCTTCTGACGCGGAAAAGGAATCCAGCACATGGTAAGTCAAACTGCGGGCAAAGTGGTGGTGATTACGGGGGCGTCATCGGGCATCGGTGCGGCTACCGCCGAAGCTTTAGCTAAGGGCGGGGCGAAATTGGTACTGGGGGCCAGGCGTTTGGACAAACTCCAAGCGGTGGCGTCGCGGGTTACGGAATTGGGCGGACAAGTCGAGGTCATGGCGTGCGATGTGGGCTCTCGGGACCAGGTGCAAGCATTGATGACACTGGCTCAGAGCCGCTTTGGCCGGGTGGATGTGGCGATTGCCAATGCCGGATTCGGTTTTACGAGCCGGGTCCATGAGGTCGCCGAAGCCCAGATGGAGGAAATCTGGCGGGTGAATTTATTAGGCACGTGGTATCTGATGGCGGCGGCTGGGTCGTTGATGCTCCAACAGCGCCAGGGCCATATCATTGCCGTGTCGTCCGTGGTGGCGCGGCGGGGGTTGCCGGGAATGGGGCCTTACTGTATGACCAAGGCCGGGCAGCTTTCGCTGGTGGAAGCCATGCGGGTGGAGCTGCGCGCCAGCGGGGTGTATGTTTCAAGCGTGCATCCGGGTTATACGCAAACAGAATTCTTCCAGCAGGCCTCGCGTCGCAGCGGCAGGACGGTTCGCGGCGGTGGTAAGATACAAAGCGCCGAGGTGGTTGCCCGCAAAATATGCTCCCTCATTCAGCATCCACGCCCGGAGCTGTGGCCTATGAAAATGCTTCGCTGGGCCATGTTATTGACCGCCATGATGCCGGGGATCAGTGATGCGGCGATTGCAAAAACCATGCGGCCATATGGTCGGCTGCCACGCGATTGATTGCCCAACCATGGATTCTAAATTGTGGCCGCTCATCGGCATTTTTGCCGATAACATTGCCGCGGGTGTTATCTGAACACTGAAATTAAACAGGCAGGCCGACGTTGGCTAAAGAAAAATGGTTGTTGGTGACGCTGGTGGTTGTGGTAGGTGGGTTCCTTCTGGTCTGGAAATCACGCTTTGAGTGGTTCCCGGCGGCAGCGACAGGACCGACTCACACGGTGAAAATTCCCCTGGCCCATCCGAAAAATCCGGACACGATTTCGGTGATGACGGCGAACATCGCCCTGGATACACCGACGGAATCGCAATATCCATGGGCCAAACGACGGGCACTGGTGGCGCGGGTGCTGCTCAAATATCATGCGGATATCATCGGCACGCAGGCCAGCAGCCCGGTGCAGACGGCTTACCTGTCGCACTACCTCACCGGGTATCTGCATTATCCCACGCATGCTCATTGGGGGGTTAACGTCTTTGCCAGCCTGTCTGGGGCGCTGGAAACATGGAATCAGATTTGGTTCAAGGCGGATCGTTTTGCCCTGGTGGCCGCGGCCCACGGTCTGGTACGACCCCACCATCTGCAGGCCAATCCGACGGAAAACACCTACTATTCGCTGGTGGTGCTGCGCGACCGGCTGGGCATACTGCCGGATATGATTGTTATCGATACCCATCTGCGCCACGGAAATTACAACGCAACCATGTGCGCCCGAAAATTGCATCGTATTTTAGCGCGGTGGAGGAAAAAATTCCCCCATGCGCCAGCCATGCTTATGGGGGATATGAACCATCCTAAATCCGATACTGCGGTCTACACGGGCCTGTGCGGCAATCCCGGCCCGGGCATTCCACCCGGCACTCGGCTGAGGGATACCTTTGATTATCAAGCCCAGCCAAAGGGGGTGTTGTGGGGTACGTGGCAGCAGTTTAAGGGCCAGCCGGTGATTGCCCTGCCCAGCGATCTTATCCTGGTGAGTCCGAACTGGCGGTTTACGCCGGCGAAAATTTTGCGCGATCATACCCCCGCGGGCTTATATCCCAGTGACCATTATTTTGTGATGAGTGATTTAACTTGGCCGGGCAGGCCAAGATCAACGCCATAAAAGCACCCTCGCCAACGGTGGAGAACATTGACCTTGGCCACGCTTCCTTTTTTTGAAGCTAGTGGTGCATTCGTCGAGGTTCCGCGCAGAACTCTTGGGATTAACTCTGTAAACAGTTGGGGCGGGGGAGGCCAGGCCGGCTTCCGCCGGACGGACCAGAGCCCGGTGGCTAAACTGGTGGCATCGGCTTGGTTGGGGCTTTTTAATCCACCTTGGTTGGCGGCCGGAAGGTTTCGGATGGCCGCTGCGCCTTGACGGGCTTGCGGGGCCCGGGCATTGGGGTAGAATGTGGAGGTTAGCGGACCGTGAACGCGTCGGTTTGGTGCGGAGGTAGCCG
>JABEVA010000176.1 GCA_013044065.1 Phycisphaerae bacterium | reverse complement strand
TGGTGGAAATGACCGAGACGGCCAACATTTTGCACCATGCCTCGGCCGATTCGCTGGTGATTCTGGATGAAATTGGTCGTGGCACCAGCACCTTGGATGGTCTGGCGTTGGCGTGGGCCATCACCGAATATCTCTCCGACTCGGTACGTTGCCGAACGTTGTTTGCCACGCATTATCATGAGCTCACCGAACTGCCGGAAAGCACCTCGGCGGTGTGCAATTTCAGTGTGCTGGTGCGCGAATGGGAAGATCAGATTGTTTTCATGCACCGAATTGTGGCCGGCCATGCGGATCGTTCGTATGGGGTGCAGGTGGCCCGATTGGCGGGCGTGCCGCGCAGTGTGATTGTCCGGGCTAAAAAGCTCATGGAACAACTGGAAGTGCGTGTGGGCAAAGCCCGGCCGCGGGCTGCCGCCACCGCGGTGAGCAGTCAGATCGACTTGTTTGACGCGCCGTCGTCGCAGGCTTTAAGTCATCTGGCGGCACTGGATCTCAATGCCATCTCGCCGATGCAGGCCTGGGAAGCGTTGAAAATGCTGCAAGCCATGCTGGCGGACACGCCGGTAACGCGGGCCTCTGGGCCGCTACCGCTGGTGCCGTAGCATCCCAGATTCCACTTCCGGCGAATCTGGTCGATGAATTGCAGTGTGATGCGGTTACGGCGGATTTTAGAGCGTCAACCGCATCAAGGCCGTGGTCGCCCCACTGTTGTCAAGAAGTAGAATTGTCACCGCTTAGCCGGGATAGAAATGTCACCTTTTAAGTCTGGTGAGGGCCGGCGATTGGCAATCTCAAGCGCCGTCATGGCTAACCTGGGAATCGGCCTGTTCTCAGACTCATTTGATACGATAAACGTTTGTCGTTTTCGTCCGGGCATGGTATAAACCGGGGGTCGGTGTTGTTTGGTTTGCTGACTTCTCTAAGGGGGTGAGACGGTGGGCCGGGGAGCGCTCGTGGAGCACTATTAAGCACTGTGGAGCACCTGATGCGTAAGAACTCCGCAAGTCTGTTGGCGGTTTTCCTTGTGGTGGTATTCCTGTCGAACCCTTGGGCGGCCTGTGCGCCACCGGCCCAAACCGCACTCCAAGAGTTCAGTCCGTGGACTCCGGTCAACCCCGTGCCCATTCCATCGGCCAGCGCCCAAGCGGCAGCCCGGCAGTACTTTTCACGTCTTTTTCGGCTCAAATATGGGCGGCTGGATAGCAACCACACCTTTGAATTTATGAATTCTCTTTTCAATAAATACGTCAACTCCAACCATAAACATGCCGCCAGAGCCTATGTCGCCCTAACCTTGTGCTGGCAACTCGCCGCCCGCAAAGGTGTTCCTGGCATGATTACGGCCCCGGCGCAGGCGCTTTGTCGCAATTACAAAGTGAATCGCTGGAGGCTCCTGGCCAAGGCTACGCGGCTGGCATTGCCGAACTTGCAGGATCGCTGGTCGTGTCAATTTCTCATGAAATGCTCCTACCGATGGGGACACGAGGCTATTGCGGCCCACGCCTTTACCTCGGCGAGGTCGCTTCTGGCGGTAGCGTTTCGCTGTGCCCGGACGGTGCAAAATGCCTGGTATTTGCAGGTCATACCTCCGCGATCGCGGCAACTGGTAATGCTGCAGGCCGCGTACAAACAGCATTTGGCCGATCTGGCCTTTCTTCAACAACACCCGCACAACGCGGAAACATTGGCTCGCGTCGCCGTTTACGATTGGGTAATGTCCCGCCAACCCCGCGCCGCCACGCTGGCAAACGCCGCCGCCAAAAGTTCCGGCTATCACACGCTGGCCAAAATAGCCCGATTGAATGCTCTTAAAGCGCCCAACGCCACCGATGAGGTCCAACTAGGCAACCTATGGTGGAACCTGCCGAAGACTCACCATGTCCGGGCGTTTGCGCCGCTGGTGCGCCTGCGTGCGGTGGTCATTTATCGCCAAGCCATCGGGAATGTCCAAACGGATTTCAGTCGCCTGCTTGGGGCAGACCACTACCGCCAGGCCATAGCGTTTATGACCGCAGCCCGCCGGGCGGTGCATCGCATTGGCGATCCGCGGTTGCAGCGTCTGTCCGAGGGTTTTAAGTCGCTACTGCTGCAAACCCGGCTGATGCACCGACGCGATATCGCCGCGATGGCCGTCATTGCCAAAAGGCCCGGCGACCCCGCGGCCAACCAGGTGGTGGGCGAATACACCTGCTTTCTGGGCGGCCGCTGGACAACCGGCTTACGATACCTGCGGCATAGTGCGGTGGTCGGCGTGCGCCGGGCCGCTAAAGCGGATCTCTCAGATCCACATCACCCCCAACGTCAAATCGTCCTGGGAAACCAGTGGTGGACGCTGGCCCGCGGCTATCACGGCCTGATGAAAATCAATATCCAATTGCGCGCGGTATATTGGTACCGTCGGGCACTAAGCCAGCTTCCCGCCACCGGCGAGAGGATTGTGCGCGACCGGGTGGCCAGGTTCAAAAGTTCCCACTGATGTCAAAACGCCGCGCGCGCCAACACGTCCGGCCGCCAAGCCCCGGGGTGATGAATGCCCTGAAATTGCACACTCCCCGGCCACTTGTTTGCATCTCCCGCCCCATTGTTTATAATAAGTGGTTTCGGGGAACCGGAAAGCTGTCCGCAGGATGACGGCGAATCCCGCAGGCAGCGGATGTCCCCGGATAGACGAATGGAGTTAAACTCGTATGCCCCATGTAATTGCCGAACCGTGCATTGGTACTAAAGACACTGCTTGTGTGGCGGTGTGTCCGGTCGATTGTATTCATCCCCGCAAGGATGAAACCGAATTTGGTCCGGTTACCCAGTTGTATATCGACCCCGACACCTGCATTGATTGCGGGTTGTGTGTGGATGAATGTCCCGTGAAGGCCATTTTCCCCGTGGATGATGTGCCGGCGGAATGGAAAAAGTACATCGAAATCAACGCCGCCCATTACCAGAAAAAATAATTCCCCTCTTATGAAAGGTGCCTATGCCCCCTCGCAGAACCAATAGCCGGACCTCTGGAAAATCCGGAAAACCAGCCCCTCGTAAACCGCGGTTTCAAGCGTTTTCACGTCCCCGCGTGCGCGTGGCTAAAACCAGCAGCCTGGGCAAGGTTTATGTGGATTATAAGGATGTGGAATCCTTAAAAAAGATGCTTTCCCTCAACGGAAAAATTCTTTCCCGCACCCGTAACGGCGCTGCCGCCTTCGAACAACGCATGATTACCGACGCCATCAAACGGGCCAGATTTCTGGGCCTGCTGCCTTATGTCGGATCCACCATGCAGTAACACCGGCCCGGTTTGGCCGTTAGGGCACTCTGCGCAGGCTCCGACTTGATCTTCGCTTTGACGCTCGTCCACCGTCATGGCGTGGCCCTACGGAGTGCCATCCTATTAACGCCGCACACCAACTTTCCCCTTTGCCCCTCCCTCTCACCTGCCGCCGCCTCGCGGTGGTGCTCTTGTCCATACTGCTGGGTCTTACTGCCGGCCACGGCCGCGCCGCCCCCGCCCATGGTCCAACCATCCGCTTGGCCTGCCCCATCGCGCCCCAGGCGGGACAATGGGCTTGCCTGCGCGTCTTTTTGCCGCCCACCAGCGGCCAACTCCGGCGCGTCAGTATCCGTGATGGCCGCGGCGGTCCGGCCATCATCCGCACCATTTCAGCTCGCCGCCAAGCCGCCCTTTTCCCGTTACCCTTTTTGCAACCCAACGATTTATCCGCCGGTTCCTGGCCGGTGCGTTTGACCATTGCCACCCCGGCAGGCCAAACCTGGCGCGCAACCATTGCCGTCTTCCGTCTCCCAGCGGGCCACGGTTTGATCCCCATCGCCACCTTGCCGCAAACACGCCATTGGCTGGCGAACCTGGGTAACACCTTTACGCCGCTGGTGCTCGCCGCCATGCCCATTTCCCAGCGGCAATTGCTGCACACCCCCGTTTTGGCTTTGGCGGCTTGCCGCTATCTTCTGCTAAATGCCCACGCTCTGCGCAGCATACCCCTGCAGCGAGCGTTGGCCCTTCTTTCAGCCAACATCGTGCTGATCTATCACGGGACCATGCCGCCGCGCCGGTTTCAATCCCGAATGCCTTCGGTACTCTGGAAGCCGCTGCAACATTCTAAAGATTTTTGGACAATTCCCTCCCAATCGGGTTTACCCCGCAAACTTCCTCTGGTGGTCTGGAGGCTCGGCCAAACGCCTCTGCCGCCGCTGGCCGCACCCCACGCCTGGACCGTCCTGGTTTGGGTTTGTATTCCCGTTGGACTGATCCTGATTCTCCTCACGCGACTGGCAAGCCCCCGTCCATTGCTGGGCCTGGGCCTCCTGGTGCTGGTCTTTGCGCTATTTGCCGCCTCCGCCAGCCTATGGCTAACGCCGGCTGGGCCGCAATTTCTGGCCCAGTGCCGCTGGATCAGCCAACGTGTGCCCGGAGACCTTGCCCGCATAAGCCAACTTGATCTGGCCGGTTCGCCCCGAGGCCAAACTTTGCACCTGACCAATAACGGGCCGCTCCCACCGCTGCCGTTAGTGGCCTCGGCCCAGCAGTGGTTCGCGCTGCGCGCACGCATCTACCTGCACCGCCGCAGCGGTTCGCTGGAACTCTTGCTGCCGCCCAGCGCCGTGCAACCAGTACTATACACGCACGTGCAACTCCATCCGCCGCTGCCCCGCCGTCCATCACCTGACCAGTTCACCTCCTGGCTGACCCACATGCGGGTCTTGCAATGGCATCCCCGCCGATGTGTTTTTATGGTTGCAGGCCGGATCTTTCCTCTCACCAATCCCACCCATGAAATGGCCTTTAATTTTTGGATCCAAACTCAACCGCCGGCTCTGCGCGTGGCCTTGCGCTGCTGGTTTGCCCTGAATTTCTCCGCCAGCAACAATTATCTTCTGGAGGTTTCCCAAAAGCTGCCGGCGTCTTTGCGCGTCCTCAATTTCCTCCCCAACCCAGCCCAGCACTGACTCCCACCCGCTTGTCTAAGAACCGGCGCGAACTTCTTCCCATCCCGCTGGCCGAGTACTGCCACCAATTCCCATCACCCACCAAGTCAACTTTTGATGACCGCCGGTTAGCACAGAAAGTGCTCTGTCGCAGCTGGGTGTGCCCGATTTTATCGGGAAGTCGTTAAGCTGCGATTCGGCGGTATTTTTGGGCCCACCAAGCGTCCCAGAGGTGGCTTTGGTAAAGGGCCTCCATGGCCATGAGGGATTCGGCATTTTCCGCATCCCATCGCATGCCGGGGCCATTGATGCGGCGGGTCGTGGCTTTGCACATGGATTCCATGGGGCCTGTGCCAATATCCCAGCCTTTTGCAATGAATTTGTCGTATTCAATCATATCCTCGCGCTGGGCCAGATAATGCAGGAGCTTGTCGGCCTTTTTGCGGCGGCTCCCCCTCAGGCCATTCCGCCGGATAACCAGCTTATCCCAAAACGCTAAATATCCCTGATGCTTGACCGTCGAGAGCGTGTCTGAGACCCATGCTGGGTTTCCATCCGCTGGTGCGGGGCACCACATTCCAGGTAATCTCCATGCACATGCTCCGAGAGGTGAAAGAAGTCCAAGCCCACGGCGGTCAGCGTCAGGCCCTCCAAATTTCTTCGCAGGCAAACCGCGCCGTCCACCAATCCGAGTTTCTCCTGCACCCCCGGAAGACGCACTACACGCGAATCGCGGGGCCCCATGGATTCATGGTTTCCACGCCTCACCGATACCAGCTTGTACTTCTGTTTGTCCTGACCGTATATAACCGTCCGGTAGCTCTGCTTGTAACGTTGATCCGCTCCCTTCTTGACCGCGGGAAGTCTCCGTCGCCTCATCCCTTTCCGCCGCTGCTTTTCACGCCGCTGCTTCTCCACCGTTTGGCGTCGTTGGTCCTTTTCCGCCTGTGTCGTCACCGGAACCATCACCCCATCAGCACTCACATACACCCGGGAAACTTTTTTCCCTGTGGGATCGATGGTCAGGCAATCCCTGGCAAACCAATTCATCGGTAATTCTTCCGCCTGTGCAGCTTCCAATATAGCCCTGCCCTCACTGTCTATAATTTTGGCGAAACGACTCTTCCCCCAGACGCAGGCCCGAAGCACGAAATAAATTCTCCGCACTGCGTTCCATACCCGGCCACGCCCAGACGACAACACAGCTCTTGAACCCCCAGACTTACCGTGGCTTGCACTCTACCGAGCAATGCGTCTATCGGCACGGGGTTGAAACAATCCGTCGCCATCCCGGCATCGGACCGAGCTTGCTGCCAGCGGCTACGCTGTAGATCAATGCGACCGCTGACGCTTAATACGCCGCAGCTTACCTTGCGATCCCGATGGTACAACACCCCGCCCGATGCTTCCTTCGGAGGGGGAAAAAGTCGACTCTTTTGAGTCGACCCGCATCTGCGCCGCTGTTTCGTATGCCTTGTGCTTTAGCTCATCCATCACATCACGCACTGGCTTCTCCGAAGCGCTAATCCACTGCCCGTCCGGGGCCGCGTTGACGGCATCGGCTACGCGCGATAATGCCTCCCGCACCTCCGTTTGCATCTGCCTGATAAAACGTTCCTTGTCTGTTTCTGACAGCCCA
>JABEVA010000175.1 GCA_013044065.1 Phycisphaerae bacterium | reverse complement strand
GTGCGGGTTACGGGGGCCGCCCCGGTCGGCGGGGCCTTGGCCGGTAAAACGGTGGTGGTGACGGGCACGCTGAAACACTTTACCCGCCACCAGATCAACGAGTTTATTGCGGCGCACGGCGGCGTGCCCGCGGAAGCCGTTACCAAAAAAACCTCTCTGGTGCTGGCCGGAGCGGAGGCCGGGTCCAAGCTGGAAAAGGCCCGCAAACTTGGTGTTGCCATCATTGATGAAGAGACGCTGCTGGCAATGACCGGTGCAGCATCCCGGCCGGGCCAATAGTACTCCCAGGATCCTTAGGGGCAAGAACTTAAGGGCAGCCGGCTGGCGATACGTAGTGAAAATGATGGCCGAATTCGGATTGGCGGCGGGGACGCGGCTGCAAGCGCCGTCAGAGTTCCAGCGGCAATTCAGCCAGCAGCGAGGCGATGTCCAGCGGTGCTGTTTTCATGGCCAGGGCACTATCGGAGGTGCGTGGCCAGAGCTCGGGGGAACGGTCCCAATACAGTTCCACACCATTGCCGTCCGGGTCGCTTAAATACAGGGCTTCGCTTACTCCATGGTCGCTGGCCCCGTGCAGCGGTATCTTTGCGGCCAAGACTCGCCGACAAGCGTCGGCCAGATGCCGTCGCGTGGGATACAAAATTGCCAGATGATATAAACCCACAGAGCCTGGGGGCGGGGCTTGGCCGCCCAGACTTTCCCAGGTATTCAGGCCAATATGATGGTGGTACCCGCCCGCCGCCAGGAATACCGCACTGGTGCCATACCACTGAGTCACTGCAAAGCCCAGCACATCGCGATAGAAACCCAGCGCACGCTCAATATCCGCCACCTTCAAATGCACATGGCCAATGCGGACGGCGGTAGAGATCGGACGAAAGTTGTCGTTGGCGGACATTGCAACAAGTTTATTGGTTTTCATTCTACACTCGCATGTTTTAAGCGGAAGACTGGCCTTGGTTGGTTCCGGAATCGCCGGGGCTTGGCGGATTTGCCCCCTCCCGGCCGAGGGGCAATTTTAAGCGCAGGAGCTTTACCTTACGGACATCCGAGTCCATCACGCTGATGGTGATATCGTCAATTTGCACCTGTTCTCCACGAATGGGTATGGTGCCGAGCATATTGATGACCAGGCCGCCGAGGGTTTGATATTCCTGATTTTCCGGCAACTGCAAATTCAATTCGCGGTTCAGGTCGGTCACGTTCATGCGGGCATCCACATCCACCGTGACCGGGTCAATGCGCTTGAGGGTATGCAGCGACGCTTTTTCATACTCGTCGGCAATGTCGCCGACAATTTCTTCCAGAATGTCTTCGCTGGTAATCAGGCCCGCGGTACCGCCGAATTCGTCCAGAACGATGGCAATATGGACGCGCTGGGCGAGAAATTGGCGCAGCAGATCGCGCAGCGGCTTGGAATGCGGTACAAACAGAGGTGGTCGCATCAACTGCCGGATGTTAAACGGCTGCGGTGGTTGACTGGTGCCGAGCAGACTAAGCAAGTCCTTGGCGTAAATAATGCCCAGGATGTTGTCCAAGTTGCCGTCATGCACCGGCAAACGGGCCAGACCATCGCGCAGAACCTTGTCCCGAATTTCCTCCAGGGTGGCATGGATGGATGCGGTAATCATATCCGTTCGCGGGGTCATGATCTGGCTGACTTGCAAATCGCGGAAGCTGATGATGCCCTCAATCATTTTCTTTTGCTCTTCATCCACAGCTCCTTCCGCGGTGCCTTCCGAGACCGCGGCGAGAATTTCCTCCTTGCTTTCCACTGCTTCCTGGGCTGGAGATCCCGGTACAGGGGCGTCGGCAAGGCGGCGTACCAGCTCATCAAAAAGCCGTAAAAACCGGACCAGTGGAACAAGGGCCACACCGGCCAGCCGCAACGACGGCCAGAGTGCGGCAATAAGGGCTTCACCGGTATAACCTGCCCAGGCATAGGGAATGGCCACGGAGAAGATTAGGATAAGCAGGCCCGCGGGAAGTGAAGCGATGAATAATCGCAATAAGGCGGAAGGAGAGGCGGCACCGTTCAGGGCCGCAAACACGCTGACCACGATGGCCAGGTTGAACAGGATCCGCAAAATGGTGGCGGTTAAAACCAGCGGATCCAGTTGGCCCAGAATCTGATCCAGTGCGGCAGCGCGATGCCGCTTGAGCAATTCACGCTCCAGCCCCAGCCTGGAAACGGTGCGCAAGGCATAGGCGGCTGTGGACGCCAGAAGTGTACCGAGGATTTCCGGTAATAAAAGCCACCAACACCAGTTCACGTCCGCACCATCGTATTACCAACACCCTTCAGGCGGGTTTGTAGTCCCGCATTCGCACCAGCCGCATATACCGGCCCTATCCCCAAGGCTAACAGAATCTGGTCTTCCCGTCGATGGATTCTCCGGGCCTGTCGGGGGGTGCGATCATCATAACCCTGCACATGCAGCAGACTGTGAATGGCGTACAAGAGTACCTCCCAAGCCACCGGATGGTGGAATTGGCGGGCTTGTCTGCAGGCTACCTCCCAGCCAATAAGCGTTTCCAGTTCGAGAAAGCGGCGGTCAGTGGTGTGGTCACGCAAATCAAAGGTCAGCACATCTGTGGTGGTGTTGATACCGAGGGTACGCTGGTGAATTTCGGTCATCGCGGCATCCGCAATGAGGTCAATGTGCCAGGAGCCGCTGCGGGCCGCGGTCATCGGCAGGGCGAGGCGAAGCTTTTTTTTCAGCCACGACGTGGTCAAGTGGTCGTGGTTGGATTGCCGCCTAGCTCCAGATTTGATCTGGTGCCGGGGCAGGCCGCTGATGGTGATTTGAATGGTCATGTCAGGCGGGTCGTAAAACAGCCAGCGGCTTGGGATAGGTCAGGCGGCCATGGTAGACGCCGGCCAAGGTGCGGACGATCGATTCCTCAATTTTGGATAAATCCACCAGCGTCAGGTCGCACAGCTCAAATTGCTGGTCCAGGAGGCGTTTGTAAAGAATTTGATGGGTGGCGGATTCAATGCGTCCGGCCGTGGCTTCGGGCAGGGAACGCACCGTGCTTTCAACGGCGTCACAAATCATCACAATAGCGGTCTCGCGGGATTGTGGCTTGGGTCCGGGATAGCGAAAATCGGTCTCGGCGACCTGGCCATGTATGCCCCCGGTCAGGGCCTGTTTAGCCTGTTGATCGCGTGCGGCATGAAAGAACGGTTCCACCAACGTGGTGCCATGGTGTTCGGCGATAAAATTGCACACTTGGGCGGGCAGGCGAAATTCGTGAGCCAATTCAATACCGTCTTTCACGTGCCCAATGATAATCAGATGGCTCATGGTGGGCGCGAGCTTGTCATGGCGATTGGGCCGGCCGGCCATATTTTCAATGAAGTAGTCGGGCTTCACGAGTTTGCCGATGTCGTGGTAATACGCCCCCACCCGGCAAAGCAGGGCGTTGGCCCCCAGGGATCGGGCGGCCGCTTCGGCCATGATGCCAACAATTAACGAATGATTGAACGTGCCTGGCGCTTCAATAGCCATGCGGCGGAGCAGGGGATGGTTGGTATCGGAAAGTTCCAGCAGGGTCATGGCGGTGGCCAGGTGGAAGGCCCTCTCAATGAGCGGCAGCAGTCCCAGGGCCAGAAACGTGGCGGCCAGTGCCGCGATTACAGTCATGAGCATGCGCCGCTGCAAGCCCTGGCCGGGGGAGTGCAAAGCCAGGGTTGGCCAATGGATGGCCGCCGCGGGCATGGGTAGGCC
>JABEVA010000174.1 GCA_013044065.1 Phycisphaerae bacterium | reverse complement strand
GTTTTGAAAACCTGTCAAGTGCCAGAAAACCACGGCCAGTGGCCCACCAAATCATTTTTTCGAGTATAATTTACCCACTCGATTGCCCGAAGAGCCAGTCTTCGCCACCGCGCCGGCCGGTACCACCGCCCCCGATGATATCGCAGTCGTCGGCAGCAACGTGTTTATCGGCTACGGCAACGGAGTGGCTGGCGATGGCAGTTACGGCCCCAACGGGCTTACCAGCACGGTGGTGGAATATTCCAGCCACGGCACCGTCGAAAACACCTTTGCCGGAATTCCCGGTCATGTGGAAGGCTTGGCCGTCGGCCCGGATGGCCTGCTGTACACCGACGAAAACGAGGACGGAAACTCGCACCTGACCGTCATCAATCCCAGCAGCGGGGCCATGACGCAGTACGGGTACCCCAACCCTTCGGTACATGGCGGCGGCTTTGACGGACTGCAATTTATCAATGGTTTTCTTTATGCCTCCGGCTCCAATCCCGACAACGGCGGAGATGTCGGCGGCAACAATATCAATTCCCACCCCGTGCTCTACCGCATTGGACTGGATTCCAACTCATACCCCAGCACCGTCACCGCCCAGGGTGTGGTGTGGGGCAACGATCCAGCGATCAACAAGGCCACGGGATCGGCCCTTAGCAATCCCAATATATTTGATCCAGACTCGCTGGATGTAACCCCGGGAGGCAACTTGTTGTTGGCCAATGAAAGCGGCGCGACCGTCACCGAAATCATGAATCCCAACTCCATCACCGGGGTCAATGGTGCCGCCGCATCCGCTGTGCTTAAAACATTAAACCTTTACACCCTCTCCGGCGGGGTGCAAACGCCAGCCAATACCGATGAGACCGGGTTTGCTACCAGTGCCAAGGGGACGTTGCTGCTGGCCGATGTTAAGAACAATATCGTCTACCAGCTTACCGCTGCCAATGGGTTTGGTCTCAACCAGGCATTTTCCGCCGATAAAACCAACCACTGGCTGGATACTCTTAACTTTAACACCGGCCTGCTTACACCGGTGGTCACGGGACTGGGGCAGCCGGCGGGTATCGGCTTTATTGCTGATCCTGCCAGCACTCTTCCCGAGCCGGCTGGATTGGCGCTGTTGGGCCCGGCTGGGGCATGGTTGTTACTGCTGTGCCGCCGGACCCGGCGGTGGGCATAAATGACTGCCACGGAACCTGCGGCTGCACAATGGCCCCAGCCTTTAGGCCGGGGCCTTGGGCTTTCCGGGCGCGAATGCCCAAGCCAGCCGGTGCTTTTGATATGCCCGGTGCCGCGTGGCCGGCCGCCGACAGGTGTTTCAATCCGCACTGCGGCAGGTGGGCGCGGGAATCATTCCGCCGCCATGCGCCGCAGCACGGTGTGTAGAATGCCGCCGTTGCGGTAGTATTCCACCTCCACCGGCGTATCGATGCGGCAGATGGCGGAAAATTCGACCGTGCGGCCATCGGCCTGATGGGCTACCACACGGATATCCTGACGCGGTTTTACATCGGTTGGTATGTCAATATCGTAGGTTTCCCGGCCGGTTAAGCCCAGGCCTGCGGCGGTCTGCCCCTTCTTCAAGGTCAGCGGCAGTACGCCCATGCCCACCAGGTTGCTGCGATGAATGCGCTCGAAGCTTTCGGCGATCACGGCCCGTACGCCCAATAAAAATGTACCTTTGGCGGCCCAATCGCGGCTGGACCCCATGCCATAATCCTTGCCCGCCAGAATGACCAGCGGCACGCCCTGGCGATGGTAGTTGACGGCGGCATCGTAAATGGATTTAACCTGTTGATCGGTAAAGTCCAGGGTCACGCCGCCTTCAGTGCCGGGGGCGAGCTTATTTTTGACGCGGATATTGGCAAAGGTGCCGCGGGTCATTACGCGGTCGTTGCCGCGGCGGGAACCGTAGCTGTTGAACATGGCCGGGGTAACACCATGTTCCAGCAAAAAGCGACCGGCCGGGCCGTCCTTTTTGATTGAACCGGCCGGGCTGATATGGTCGGTGGTGATGGAATCTCCGAGGTAGGCCAGGCAGCGGGCATTTTTTACCGGCGTAATGGCGGCAACCTTGGGATCCATGCCGACGAAAAACGGCGGCTCCTGAATGTAGGTGCTGTTTTCATCCCAATCAAAAACCTCGCCGGGACTGGTTTTGATGGCCTTCCATTCCGGCGAGCCTTCAAACACGTTGGCGTATTGGCGGCGGAAATGTTCGCTAAGGACGTTTTTGGCGACCGCCTCATCCACCTCGCGCTGGCTGGGCCAGATATCCGCCAGCAACACCGGTTTGCCGTCGGCATCATGCCCCAGGGGCGTGCGTTGAAAGTCGATATCCACCGTGCCGGCCAGGGCGTAGGCCACCACCAGCGGCGGCGAAGCGAGATAATTGGCCTTGACATCGGGACTGATGCGCCCCTCAAAATTGCGGTTGCCGGAAAGCACCGCCGCCGCCACCAGGTCGCCTTCAGCAATGGCGCGGCTGATGGGGTCGGGCAGCGGGCCGGAATTGCCGATGCACGTGGTGCAGCCAAAACCGACCAGAAAAAATCCACATTCTTCCAAGGCACCCACCAGGCCGGCCTTGGTCAGGTAATCCATGACCACCTTGGATCCCGGGGCCAGCGAAGTTTTTACCCATGGTTTGCGGGTCAGGCCGAACTTGCGGGCCTTTTGCGCGACCAGTCCCGCGGCAATCATGACGCTGGGATTGCTGGTGTTGGTGCAACTGGTGATAGCGGCAATCACCACCGCGCCGTGCTTAAGGGCGAAGTTATGCCCCTCGTATTCCACCGGCACGCCGTCAAAGCCGACATCGGTCTTGACGGCCGCGGACACTCTGGCCGCGGCGTTACCGTAACTGTTGCCGCCCTCGCCCTCCCAGCTTTGCATATTGGATCCGCGGCCGGTGGACACCTTGCCATAAACCAGCGAAAGATCCTGCCGCCATTGCGATTGCATGGCGCTAAGAGCCACACGATCCTGCGGTCGGCGCGGGCCGGCTAGGGAAGGTTCCACCGTGGATAAATCCAAAGACAGGGTGCTGCTGTAAGCGATTTCGCGGGCATCCTGCCGCCACAACCCCTGGGCTTTGGCGTATTGTTCCACGGTGGCAATCAGATCGTCCGGGCGGCCGGAAAGGCGCAGGTATTGCAGCGTTTGGTCGTCCACTGGAAAATAGCCCATGGTGGCACCGTATTCCGGGGCCATGTTGGCAATGGTGGCTCGGTTGGCCACGCTCATGGCGGCGAGGCCCGGCCCGAAAAATTCCACAAATTTATCCACCACGCCGTGCTCACGGAGCATTTGCGTAATGGTAAGTACCAGGTCGGTGGCGGTGCAGCCTTCGCTTAATTCGCCGGTGAGCTTGAACCCCACCACTTCCGGCAGCAGCATGTAAATGGGCTGGCCGAGCATCACAGCTTCGGCCTCAATTCCGCCCACGCCCCAGCCGACAACTCCCAAACCGTTGATCATGGTGGTGTGCGAATCGGTGCCCACCAGCGAATCCGGGTAGAGCACGGAATCCTTTTCCCAGACCACCTTGGCCAGATATTCCAGATTCACCTGATGGACAATGCCGGTGGCGGGCGGCACCACGCGAAAATTATGAAAGGCCTGCTGCCCCCATTTTAAGAACTGATAGCGCTCCAGATTGCGTTCAAATTCATGTTTGCTGTTGATTTCCAGGGCCATGCCGCTGGCGAAGGCATCCACCTGCACGCTGTGGTCAATGACCAGATCGCAAGGCACCAGCGGATTTACCTTTTTAGGATTGCCGCCCAGGCGCAGCATGGCGGCCCGCATGGCGGCCAGATCCACCACGGCGGGTACGCCGGTAAAATCCTGCAGGACCACGCGGCCGGGCATGAAGGGCACTTCAATGCGTGCGGGTTTTCGGGCATCGTAACAAGCCAGTGCCTGCACATCTTTCGGTTCCACGATGGTGCCATCGCAATTGCGCAGGCAGGATTCCAGCAGAACCTTGATGCTGTAGGGCAATTTGTCCACCGGTGCCAGGTGGTTCAGGGCGTCCAGGCGATAAATGGTTTTCGGTCCCATTTTCGTGTTCAGGGTGGTTCGCGAGTGAAAAAAATCCTCTTGATTGGATGCAGTCATTCCAAGGTCCTTGAAAAAACAAGCTGCCGGTGGATGGGGCCAAGGCCTAAGCCAAGTCTCGTATGCCACCGCCATAGTGCCGAGAGGTATTTTAACGCTTGTGCGGCGACTTGCCACATGCCGGCGTGGTGGAAGACTGCTACAACCATCGTCCAATGACCGATAAAGGAAACGGGGCATGATCGGCGAGCTGCCGGAGAGGTCATCTGACGTTTGGGCCACGGCCATGGTGGCGTCCCGCTTGCCAGGATTGCCGCGCTGGCATAGGCTCATAAGCGTGGGGGTGTTTGCAGTGTGTAACAAAAGGGGTGAAGACCGGCATGACATCTGATAAAACGACCGCTGCAAACCTGAAGTATTTTGTTCTGGACACCAGCGTTTTGCTGCACAATCCCAATGCGTTATTTTCGTTTGCCGATAACGAAGTGGTGATTCCATTTGATGTGCTGGAAGAGCTGGATAAATTCAAAAAGGATTCCAACGATGTGGGGCGTAATGCGCGCATGGTCATCCGGCATCTGGACCAATTGCGGGAGAACGGGCGCCTGGCCGCCGGGGTGAAATGGAATGGCCATGGGGGTGTGATTCGCGTGGCGATGGACCCCGTTCATGTCCCGGGCCTTAGCGAAAGCGTGCCGGACAATCGTATTATTTCCGCCGCGTACAAGCTCAAGCAGGCGGGCAAGACCGTCATTTTCATCAGCAAGGATATTAATGCCCGGATCAAGTCCGATGCTTTGGGCCTTGAGACGCAGGATTTCGAATCGCAAAAGGTGGATTACGAAACGCTGTATGCCGGGTATCGTGAAGTCACGGTGGATGGCACTTTGATTGACCGCCTGTATGCGGACAAGCGCCTGTCCATCAAAGACCCGGTGCTCGCGGCGCTGCAGCCGGCTTTATGCCCGAATGAATACGTGCTGTTTCATTCCAGTGCCGACGCGGGACAGACCGGTCTGGCCCGTTATGTGTCGAGTCTGGAATCGCTGCTTCCGCTGACGCGCAGCAAAAAAGCCTGCTTTGGCATTATTCCGCGCAATGTCCAGCAAACCATGGCCCTGGATCTGCTGCTGGATGATGAGGTGCAGATGGTAACGCTGATGGGAACCGCCGGCACGGGCAAAACGCTGCTGGCCCTGGCGGCCGGCATGACCAAAGTCTTTAACGAGCAACGCTACGAACGCATGTTGGTGGCCCGGCCCATCATGCCGCTGGGGCGTGATATCGGGTTTCTGCCCGGCAGCAAGGATGAAAAGATGGCGGCGTGGATGCAGCCGATCTTCGATAATCTGGAATTTCTGCTGACCGATCGCCGCATTCACAGCGGAGAAAGCGCCAATGTGGAAGGCAAGCTCAAGGCCTTAATCGACGGGGGCAAAGTGGTGCTGGAGGCGTTGACCTATATCCGCGGGCGCAGCATTCCCCATCAGTTCATGGTGGTGGATGAAGCGCAAAACCTCACCCCGCACGAAATTAAAACCATTGCCAGCCGGGTGGGCGAGGGTACCAAAATTGTGCTTACCGGCGATGCGGAACAAATTGACAATCCGTATCTGGATGCCAATTCCAACGGGCTTTCCTTTACCATTGAAAAACTCAAGGCCTCCGACATTGTGGGCCATGTTACGCTGGAACGTCCGGAGCGCAGCTCGCTGGCCAGTCTGGTAGTCAAAGAACTATAAACATAGATCCATATTCAGCCTCCTTCTCCGGCCGCGCGACACCGCTTGCCCGCGTTGCCAGCCAGCCAGGAGTGGAGCAATCTTTCCGGGCGGCTCTGGGAGCGCGTGTCCCCACCGCTGTTACTCAAGAAACCGCCTTGCCTCGGCCATGATTGGGCCATAC